>CAZYAH010000021.1:0-14285 GCA_964645595.1 uncultured Alicyclobacillaceae bacterium
CGGATGCGCAAGCGCTGCAGTTGTCCAAGGCACCGACCAAGTTGCAGATTGGGGAGAAACTTACCCGAGGATTAGGCGCAGGAGCCAACCCCGAAATTGGGAAGAAGGCTGCCGAAGAAAGTCGGGAAGTCCTCGTCAATGCACTGCAAGGTGCAGACCTCGTGTTTGTCACTGCCGGCATGGGTGGCGGCACCGGTACGGGCGCTGCACCGGTAATTGCGGAGATTGCCAAGGAACTGGGCGCTTTGACGGTTGGCGTTGTCACGAAACCGTTCCGCTTCGAACAGAAGCGCCGCATGGCTCAGGCAGAAGTCGGCGTCAACAACCTGCGGGAAAAAGTAGACACATTGATTGTGATTCCAAACGACAGGCTGCTCGAAATTGTCGATAGGAACACACCGATGCTGGAGGCGTTCCGGGAAGCGGACAACGTGTTGCGCCAGGGCGTGTCAGGGATTTCGGATTTGATTGCGGTTCCTGGACTGATCAACGTGGACTTCGCCGACGTGAAAGCCATCATGGCGGAGCGCGGTTCGGCGCTGATGGGAATTGGCGTGGCCAGCGGAGAGAACCGCGCGACCGAGGCAGCGAGGAACGCCATCAACAGTCCGTTGTTGGAGACTTCCATCGACGGGGCTCTTGGTGTTCTGATGCACATCGCGGGCGGGACCAACCTGAGCTTGTGGGAAGTGAATGAAGCTGCGGACATCGTGTCCACGGCTGCGGATCCGGAAGTAAACATGATCTTCGGAGCTCACATTGATCCCGAACTGGGCGATGAGATTGTGGTCACGGTCATTGCAACCGGCTTTGAAAACCAGGCCAAGTCGACCGCCGCAGCAACCACCACTGCGCGGCCCAAGTCCCCGGTTTTGACCGACATTCCTACTCCGTCTGGAAACGGTTGGGACGTACCGGCGTTCATGCGCCGCAGAGACGGCCGATTCAACCGAGACAAGTAATAGGGTTGTTTCAAATCTGCAAAGATAATTTCCCACTTGACAACGAGCAGCGGGTTGACGAAATCGTCGACTCGCTGCTTTTCTCTTGTCTACACCACCTCCCTCCATTCAACAAAAACTCTAGTGTTTCGCAGTCAACTTCCGACAGTCTTCGCAATAGAGATGTACTATACTGTGACAAACACCGCACCGAGGTGGTTGCCATGCCAGTGATCTACGCGGACGTAGTCTGGCTGGTGAACGCGGTACTGGACGCGGTCGTTTTGTTCACTACGTGCTGGGTCTTGAAGGCGCCGGTCAGGTTCTGGCGAGTCGTCGCGGCCGCAGTGACCGGAGCCTGTTACGCGTTACTCCTGTTCGTACCGCGACTTTCCACCTTCACCACATGGCCGGGCAAGGCGCTGGCATCCTTCATCATCGTGGCGATTGGCGTGCCCTGTCGTACCTGGGTGCAATGGATTCGCGCCTGCCTCGCGTACTACCTGGTCTCGTTCGTGCTCGCTGGTGCCGCCATCGCATTGCATTTCGCGGTACCCGGGAACTCGCTTGCCGGTGGCACCATCGTCCGCGGGAACGGCCTTGAATTCGTCACCAGCGTCAAAAGTCTCGCTCTGCTGACAGCCATCCCGTGCGGTGCAGGGGTGTTGAAGTTTGTTCTCAACCGGATGCAGCGCCAGCGGATGACAAATCAGGCGTTGTATCGCGTACACGCAACGATTGGCGACCAGAGCGTCTCCTTCACCGGACTTGCAGACACAGGGAACCAACTTCGCGATCCGCTGACGCGCAAACCAGTATGCTTGGTTGACGCGGCAGTGATGAAGTTGCTGTTGCCGTCTCCAATCCGTGACGCAATTGAGGCTGGAGGTGACCTGATTGCTGCGTTAGACCAGTGCGCTGACAGCTCTATTGCAGACAGGATGACTCTTGTGCCGTACCGCGGAGCCGGCGGACGTCAACAAATCGCGCTCGCCGTTCGCCCTGACAAGCTGGAAATTGAGTGCGATGGCCGCCGCTTCGCCGTGTCGGTTCCTTGTCTGCTTGCGCTTCATCCAGATCCGCTGTCCTTGGAGGGCCGCTTTCAATCCATTCTCCACATCGAAGTACTCACGGGAGTTGACAGGCTTGAAAACATTCCGTTTGCCCAGAAGGTTGACCATGAAACTGCGCATTCGACTGCAGCTGCTGTGGATACGAATCCGGATCCGGCTGAACGGCGGAGCTGAGGAAGTCTACTACGTCGGTGGCAGCGAGGCGCTGCCGCCTCCGCTGTCGAGAGACGAAGAAGAGTATCTGCTGAGCCGCCTCCCTTCCGGCGATGCATCCGTACGGTCAATGCTGATTGAACGCAACCTCCGCCTAGTCGTCTACATTGCCCGCAAGTTCGAAAACACGGGCGTTCACATTGAAGACCTGGTCTCCATTGGGACAATTGGTCTTATCAAAGCGGTGAACACGTTTGATCCCAACAAGAAGATCAAACTGGCAACATACGCTTCCCGCTGCATCGAAAATGAAATTCTGATGTTCTTGCGGCGCAACAACAAGTTGAAATCGGAAGTGTCGTTCGACGAGCCGCTCAACGTCGACTGGGACGGCAACGAACTACTGCTCTCCGACGTGCTCGGGACGGAAGCGGACACCATTTATCGGAACCTCGAAGACGAGGTGGACCGCAACCTGCTATACGACGCTCTCGAGAAGCTATCCGAGCGCGAACGAAAGATCATGGAACTTCGCTTTGGCCTCGGTACCGGTCAAGAGATGACGCAGAAGGACGTCGCCGACTTGCTCGGCATCTCGCAGTCGTACATCTCTCGCTTGGAGAAGCGAATCATCAAGCGATTGCGCCGCGAGTTCAACCGGATGATGTGAGTGCAATGCCCCCCACGTCTGCCAGGCGCCAAGGATGAATGGCAGCCGTGGGGACTGTTGTCTAAAGTGCATAAGTTTACCCCCTCCGGACATACTGATGACGTCATTCCCACACCGTTGTCTCCGCTGAAACGGTAAGCGACTACGGTCAGACACCTTGGGGGGAATTGGAATGAAGCGCAACAAGGTTGAAATCTGCGGTGTTAACACGTCTCAGCTCCCGGTATTGTCCAATGCGGAAATGCGGGAGCTGTTTGTGCGTTTACAGGAGGGTGACTTGTCTGCGCGCGAGAAGTTGGTAAATGGAAACCTGCGGTTGGTGCTATCTGTCATTCAACGGTTCAACAACCGCGGCGAATACGTGGATGATCTCTTTCAAGTGGGCTGCATCGGACTCATGAAAGCGATAGACAACTTTGACCTCGGACAAAATGTCCGATTTTCTACATACGCCGTTCCGATGATTATCGGAGAAATTCGAAGGTACTTGCGGGACAACAACCCGATTCGAGTCAGCCGATCCTTGCGCGACATCGCGTACAAGGCGCTGCAGGTGAGGGACCAACTGACGAACCAGCACCTGCGCGAACCAACGGTCCAGGAAATTTCAAACGAGCTGAACCTGCCGAAGGAAGACGTGGTTTTTGCGCTCGACGCCATTCAGGATCCAGTCTCCCTGTTCGAGCCCATTTACAACGACGGGGGCGATCCGATTTACGTCATGGATCAGATCAGCGACGACAAGAACCTGGACAAGACCTGGGTGGAGGAAATCGCGTTGCGCGAAGCGATGCGGAAACTCAGCGACCGAGAAAAGAAAATTCTCTCCATGCGCTTTTACGAAGGGAAGACACAAATGGAAGTGGCCGAAGAAATCGGCATTTCCCAGGCACAGGTGTCAAGACTCGAAAAGGCGGCAATTCACCGCATGCAGAAGCACATCCAGACGTAACGACCCGGACCCACGGGCAAGATCCCGCCTGTTCAATCATACATATAGAAACACGTGTGCACGTGGTTGAGCATCTCGGAAGGCGGGATGATGTATGCGAATCTCGGATCTGCAGTCGAAGGACGTGGTCAATGTCGGAGATGGCAAGCGGCTCGGCACCATTGGCGACCTCGAGATTGACGCAGACAGCGGTCTTGTCCAGGCGCTCGTAATTCCCGGCCAAAGTCGGTTCTTCGGGATGGTCGGCGGCGGACAGGACTACGTTGTTCCGTGGAACCAGATTGTGAAAATTGGATCCGACGTGATCCTGGTCGATTTGCGCCCCATTCGCGATAGCGGCTACTATCTTCCCTCGCGTTCCGGAACACAGCAAACCGGCGGCTACTGATGAACGTCGTGGAAATTCCGCCATTCCTGTTGTAAGCTGATAGGGAGTGATGTGCGCGAGGGGGGCTCACTGTGTACACAGTATGGTCGGGCTCCGTTCTGGATCCCATATGGATTCGCCCACAATGGCCTTTGCACGAAGTGCGAGGTCTGTTTTCGTTTCGCCACGGTGGGGTGAGTACCGGAGACTATCACAGTCTGAACGTCGGGCTCCATGTCGGCGATGAAGCACAGGCGGTGATCCAGAACCGGCGACTGTGCGCGGAACTGATGGGAGGAAGTCTGGACGACTGGGTGGTTGCGGAACAGGTTCACGGCACAACGGTCGCCGTGGTCAACGGCGGACAAGCTGGGAAGGGCGCATATGATACGGCCTCGGCTGTCGCCGGGGCCGACGCCTTGGTCACCAACGCGCCTGGAGTGACCCTGGTGGTCATGGCGGCCGACTGCGTCCCGCTGCTGTTTTTCGATAAGCGTCGCCGCGTGATTGCCGCAGCCCATTCTGGGTGGAAGGGAACGGTTGGACACATTGCTCGGAGAGTCGTCGAGACAATGGTTCAAACGTACCAGACGGACCCGCGCGACGTCGAAGTTTGGCTGGGGCCGTCCATCCGGCGGTGTTGCTACGAGGTCAACGACGTCGTGGCGCAACCGGTAGAGCGGGAGTTCGGGAAAGCATACCTGATTCCGCGCTTCAAGGCGCCAGGGAAGTACTGGCTAGGTCTTCAAGCCTGTATCCGCAAGGACCTCCTGGATGCAGGCGTGCCTCGACGGCAGATTGTGGACTCTGGCGTCTGTACGTCGTGTCAGTCCAGGCTGCTCTTTTCGCATCGCGCAGACGCGGGGCGCACTGGGCGGCAATTGGCTGCAATCCGGCTGATGTAAGTCTTTTGCAGGGATAGAGGCGAGAAATGCGGAAATCGTGAATGCGGCAGGTGATGGATCTGGCGTTGCGAGCGGTCTATGAGAAAAATCTTGAACTTGTGCGCCAAAAGATTGAAGAAGCGTGCATCCGTGCCAACCGGCGGCCCGAAACGGTTCGCATCATTGGCGTTACGAAAACGGTGACCCCAGAAGCTATCCCGCTTTGGCTCGATACCGGGCTTCGTGATTTTGGCGAAAACCGCTGGCAGCACGCGCGCGACATGTTGACCGCGGCCGGTGCAGACCAGGCCACCTGGCACTTTATTGGACACTTGCAGACCAACAAGGCGAAGTACGTCGTGCGCAACTTTCACTGGATCCACTCCGTGGATTCCGTCGAATTGGCGAATGAGATAAGCTCCGTTGCCGTGCGGAACCGCGTGACGGTCAACTGTCTGGTGCAAGTCAACGTCTCCGGCGAAGCGACGAAACACGGGGTCCCTCCGGCGGAGGCTGAGTCGCTTGCAGCGACCATGGCCAGTCTCCCAGGAATCCGCTTGCGCGGATTGATGACCATGGCGCCGCGTACGGACGACGCCGAGCAAATTCGCGCCGTCTTTCGCGGCTTGCGCGAGTTGCGGGATAAGGTTCAAGCGGCTTTGGGGCTGGAAGACTTTACGGAGTTGTCGATGGGGATGAGCGAAGACTTTCCCATTGCCATTGAGGAAGGTGCCACCATGGTTCGGTTGGGCCGCGTGTTGATGAGCCCGGAATAAACCGGGTGCACGGAGGCGTTTGATTCCGTCAGTACGGAAGCGAGGCGAAGGAATGGGAACGTACGTCGTATTGTTGAACATTGTACAGGCTATCCTGTCGGTGTATTGGTATTTGCTGGTTGCTACAGCGGTGATTTCGTGGATTCCGGACCTGGCGGAGACGCAGCTCGGACAACTGTTGACCAAGTTGACGGATCCGTATCTGCGGGTGTTCCGGCGGTTTATCCCCGGACTTCAACTTGGCGGCGTTGTGCTGGACTTGTCTTTTATCGTGGCCGTGATTGTCTACTACTTCGTTGAACAGGGGGTCATGACAGTCCTCATCGCACTTCTACGGGGACTTACATAATCGATGGACCAGGAACTGCATATCGAGGGCTGGGCGCGACCGGAAGAGCGGCCGTTTCTGCGGCGGGCTCAGGATCTGGCGCTGTCTGTCCGCCAGCACGGCCGCTGGCGGCTGACAGATTTTCTCTCTCCCCGGGAAATGTACCTGCTTAAGTCCGTCGCGAACCGCGCCGGACTGGTTCTGGCCAGCTATGGCGGCGCCCCGGAATCCGAGCGAAAGCGAGCGCTTCTGATGCCGGATGACTGGTACCCCACCGCAGACGACTTCAAGACGAGCATTCTGCGCGCGCGTGCCATTAGCAAGGTTGCGCTGTCTCACGGCAGCGTCCTCGGGTCGATTCTCGGCACGGGTCTCGAGCGGCGGAAAATCGGGGACGTCTACATTGAGGACGACGGCGCCTACGTGGTCGTGTGTCGGGAAGTCGAAGCCTACCTTCAGGACCACTGGACCCAGGTGGGACGAGAAGTCATCACGCTGAATCCGGTGGGGCCTGAGGTTTCCCTCTCTCCCCCGCAGTACGAACCCCGCGTCATCAGCGTCGCTTCGCTGCGCGCAGACGCGGTTGTGGCCCAAGTCTGCCACTGGTCGCGGACGACTGCGCAACAGTATATCCAGAGAGGGCTCGTGTCCCTCAACTACGCTCCGCTCGAGAAACCAGACGAGCAGCTCGAAGAAGGAGACCTCCTGTCCATCCGCGGTTTTGGACGGGTGCGCGTATTGGCCCTGGAAGGTGAGAGCAAGAAGGGGCGCACGCGCGTACAGGTCGGGATTTTGCAATCGGATCGAACGTGAAATAGCGAATGATTGGCAGGAGAAAGCGAAGTTCGCGTCGAATCCATCTGAAGGTTTTATGTCGACGATCATCATGTTTTGGGGCGATTTGTCGAATACCTGGAGGTGTCAAGGGATGCCATTGTCCCCGCTGGACATTCACAACAAGGAATTCAGCCGGTCGTTTCGGGGCTACGACGAAGACGAAGTGGACGATTTTCTGGAACGAATTATCCAGGACTACGAAGCCTTGATTCGCCAGAACAAGGAATTGGAAGAAAAACTGGAGCAATACGAAGAGCGGCTTCGCCACTTTACAAACATTGAGGAAAGTCTGGGCAAATCGATTGTCGTCGCTCAGGAAACTGCGGAAGAAGTCAAGGCCAACGCCCGCAAGGAAGCCCAGTTGATCTTGAAGGAAGCGGAGAAAAACGCGGATCGGATCATCAGCGAGGCGCTCAACAAGTCGCGCAAAATTGCGATGGAAATTGAGGAAGTGCAAAAGCACGCGGCGATTTTCCGGGCGCGTTTCCGTTCACTCATCCAGGCCCAGTTGGAGTTGCTGGAATCGGAAGACTGGGACAAGTTTGACAAGGAACTGAACGCCGAGAAGCTCATTCACGTGGACCTGAGCAAAGTAGAATAATCGGTGAGACCGGACATGTCGACGCTTGTTCGGTCTGCACGCGGCCGCGTCGGACCCGACCTGGTGGCAGAGGGGTCGAGTGACTGAAAAGGGGCTGTCCCGAACGTGCTTCAGCACGCTGCGACAGCCCCTATATGTTTGCCCCCCGCTTAGAAAACCCGGCTGATGGCGTACGTGACAATGCCAATGAGAAAAACTAGAAAGAACCAAGGCGTCAAGTGCGTCTCGAATTGAAACCACTGCTTGGCCAGGAAGCTTGCGACGACTTCCAGCGCGCCAATCCACATCATCACCAGTGCAATCGCTTGTAGACGATACCTGCGCAATGTCTTCTCTCCAATCCCACCTGTTAACAACATCATACAACGAATCCCGTGGCGCAGCGGTGACAGTCTTTTGAACATCTTTTGGCAAGTTGGCAAAGAGTATGGACCGACCTTCGCTGCTCCACACTAGCGGCAGGAGGCACGCAGACCATGAGTGACGCGAAGGATCGGGCACACGACTTTTTTCTCGCGGAGGCCGAACGGCTGTCGGCATATCTGGAACGGGCGAACTTTGCTGCGTACGCCGACCTCTTGCAGCGTCCCTTGCGCCTGTTTTGGCTGAACCTCCTCGGAGGTGTCTTTCGCGGCGCAGGCATTGGCATCGGCTTTACGCTGGTGGCGAGCCTGGCGATTGTGACGCTGCAGGAGTTGGCAATCCTCAACATTCCGGTTGTGGGCAAGTATATTGCGGAAATTGTGCGCATTGTCGAGGCGGAGTTGCGCGTCCACACCTATTGACGGCGCAGCCCTTTAAATACCGAATCGCGTGGGAGGGACTGAATTGGCAAACTGGCAGCGACATCAGTCGTGGTTGGAGAACGCACGCTGGGCAATTTTGAATCGACTCGAGGGCTCGGGACAGTACGGCCTTGACGATCCGATGCAGGATGAACTCGGGGAACTGTCCCTGTACGACAATCACCCCGCGGACATTGCCAGTGAACTGTTTGAACGGGCCAAGGATGTGGGGTTGCGCCACATGGACAAATTGCAATTGCAGGAGATTGACCGCGCGCTGCAGGCCATTGCGGACGGAACGTACGGCACCTGCCAGCACTGTCAGCGGCCGATACCGGAGGAGCGGTTGGAAGCCAACCCGCTGACTCAGCTTTGCATCGACTGCAAGCGCCTGGACGAACAACAGCACCCAGATCGGTCCCGGCCGATTGAAGAGGAGTTCTTGACGCCTGGGTTTGGGCGAACCCACCTGGACGACACGGATGCGGTCGAGTTCGACGGCGAAGATTCCCTGCAGGCGGTGTGGCGTTTCAACCAGCGCCAGGACTACAACGAGGATTACGACTACCTCGGGCAGGACGACTACCTGAACGACAACGAAGGAATTGTCGACGACATGGACAGGGTTTCCAACGAGGAGTACAAATCCCAACTGCCTTAGTCCTGGTGCCGAGTCCGCCCTAGGCTTGTACCTTGAAAACCCACCCTGGCTGTCACTCTGGCCGTTTTCGCGACCATCTGCGGATGTGGTAGACTGTCTACGGAATGGCTATTATCGTCGCTGGCGAAAGGTTGCGTGACAGCATGCTCTACGTACTGGCGGTTCTTGTTTTTGGTCTCGACCAGTTCATCAAGTGGCTCGTGCAATCCAACATGTTGGTCGGGGAGACGATTCCGGTGTGGCCGCCGATTGTGTCGATTCACTACATCCGCAATCCGGGGGCTGCATGGGGTATTCTGGACCAGGCGCACTGGTTGCTCGTGCTGGTCGCGCTGGCCGTCATTGCGGCGGTCATCTGGATTGAGCGCAGGTACCGCCCCGGTGCGCTCGTTTCCGTCGGATTGGCGCTTTTGCTCGGCGGTGCGCTGGGAAACCTGTTTGACCGGGTGTTTTCAGGTACCGTGGTCGACTACGTGTACCTGCAGTTCATCAACTTCCCTGTGTTCAACCTCGCCGACGTCTGCATCGACCTCGGCGTCATCCTGCTCCTGTGGAGGAGTTTGCGCACAGACAAGCAACCAAAGACGTCTGCGGGAGACGTGAAGAAATGAGTCTGATCCACGAGGAAATTCGAGTCTCCGAAGAGGACGCGGGGCTGCGGCTGGACCGCTGGCTGACCGACGCCCTGCAAGAGTTGGACTACGACGTATCCCGCAGCCAGGTCCAACAGTGGATTGCAGACGGGTACGTCTCAGCAACGCGGAAAAAAGTGAAAGCGAGCGATCCGGTGGAGACCGGAGAGACCTACGTCGTCGACGTCCCAGATCCGGACCCCGTGGAGTTGGTCGGGGACGACGTTCCCTTTTCCGTCGTCTACGACGACCAGGACGTGGTGGTGGTCGACAAGCCGCGCGGCGTGGTCGTTCACCCTGCGGCGGGTCATCCGCGCGGGACGCTGGTCAACGGTTTGATTGGCAGAGGCATTTCATTGTCTGCCCTGGGTGGCAGTTTGCGTCCGGGGGTGGTCCACCGAATTGACAAGGA
This sequence comes from uncultured Alicyclobacillaceae bacterium, assembly GCA_964645595.1. Taxonomy (GTDB): domain Bacteria; phylum Bacillota; class Bacilli; order Alicyclobacillales; family Alicyclobacillaceae; genus Alicyclobacillus_A. The sequence continues at coordinate 10,073 of CAZYAH010000021.1, forward strand.
CACTTCTGGGCTGCTGATGTTTGCGAAGACCGACCTCGCGTACCACAAGCTCGCAGCGCAGTTGAAGGAGCACACAGTGCACCGGGTCTACCGGGCAATTGTCCACGGCGTCTTGGCGCACGACGAAGGGATGATTGACGCTCCTATCGGGCGGGATCCGCGCAACCGTCAGAAAATGGCGGTGCGCGAGAATGGCAAATCGGCCGTCACCCATTTTCGGGTGCTCGAGCGATTCCGTGAATACACCTACCTCGAACTGAAGCTGGAGACCGGCAGGACGCACCAGATCCGCGTCCACATGGCGTTTATTGGCCACCCGTTGGCGGGCGATCCGCTGTACGGACGGCGCCACACTTTGGCCATCGAGGGCCAGGCCCTCCACGCGATGGAACTGGGCTTTCAGCACCCGCGGACAGGCGAGTGGATGTCTTTTACATCGCAGGTGCCGGAAGACATGGAACAGCTGCTGGACCTGTTGCGCACAGAGTGATTCAGCATGGCGCCGCGACGGCGTCTTGACGAACCTTGTGTCTATCGAGTACAGTAAAACAGACAACAATGAACTGCCTTTAATCCAATCCCGTGAGGTTGGAAAGGAGTCGCCATAGTTGGCCTGCACGTGTGCAGGACATCTGTCTACGCGCCTATCCAGGTGACTTCCAACCAGCGGAAGTCACCTTTTTTTGTGCGGACGCCGGGCAGTTCAACCTTGCAAAGGGAGGCAATTCGCATGCAGATGAAAGCTCAGTTGATGGACGCCATGGGTATGAGGCGCTCCATTACGCGCATGGCGCACGAGATCCTGGAGCGGAACCGAGGGTTGAATGGAGTCATGCTGCTCGGCATTGAGACGCGGGGCGCAGTCCTCGCGGAGCGCATCGCCGACAAGTTGCTGGACATCGAAGGAGTTCGCCCGGAGGTGTACCGGGTCAATCCCCGCCCGTACCGGGACGACGTGGCCGTGCAAAACGGCGCCCGCCCGCCGATTCCGGGGCTGGAAGTACAGGGCAAGACGGTTGTTCTGGTGGACGACGTGTTGTACACGGGGCGTACGGTGCGGGCTGCGCTGGACGGCATCATGGCGACGGGCCGCGCGAAGATGGTCCAGTTGGCGGCGCTCATCGACCGCGGACACCGCGAACTGCCGATTCGGGCGGATTTTGTCGGCAAGAATGTGCCGACTTCCCGGGACGAAGCGATTGCGGTGCACCTGACTGAGGTGGACGGCGAAGACGGCGTGTGGATTGTCGATGGGGCTAAGAAGGAGACGGTGCGAGCATGATGACGGAAACTTGCCTTCGTGAGCTGAGCCGTCTGGACCTTCGTCCGCGCCACCTGGTGTCCATCCGCGACGTGGACCGGTCGGATGTCGAGCGCTTCATCCGCCGTGCGGAAGCGCTGCGGGTGATGGCGCCAGCGGATCGAATGGAAATCCTGCGGGGTGCTGTGGTGGCTACCCTGTTTTACGAGCCGAGCACGCGCACACGGCTGTCGTTTGAATCCGCAGTGTACCGACTCGGCGGCGCCGTGGTCAGCGCCGAGAACGCCCGCGACAACTCCTCGGCCAAAAAGGGAGAACGGCTGGAGGACGTCCTGCGGGTGGTGGGGAGCTACGCGGACGCCATCGTGATTCGCCACAACGAGGCAGAGACCTTGGCGCAGGCCGCTCCGCTCTGTCCAGTGCCTGTCATCAACGCAGGAGCCGGCGACGGCGAACATCCGACACAGGCGCTGTTGGACGTGTACACCATCTACCGGGAGCTGGGGACGATGGACGGGCTGAACGTCACCGTCGTCGGAGATTTGCGCTACGGGCGCACCGTTCACTCGCTGCTCCTCCTGTTGATGAAGTGCCGGAACGTGGAGGTTACGCTGTGCCACCCGCAATCGCTCGGCTTGCCCGCCGGGCTGCACCAGGAACTGGCGCAGGCAGGGCTGCGGATGCGGCAAGTGGACGAATTGCACGAGGCGGTGGCAGACGCGGACGTCGTGTACCAGACCCGCATTCAGACCGAACGGCTGGCGGATGCGGATGAGTCACAGGGTGCAGACAGATTCCACATCACAGAGGAAACGCTGCGGCACATGAAGCAGACGGCGCGCATTTTGCACCCGCTGCCGCGGGTAGCGGAAATCCACCCTGAGGTGGACCAAGACATCCGAGCCGCGTACTTCCGTCAGGTGGAGAACGGGCTGTACATGCGCATGGCGATTCTGGAAGACCGGGTCAAGGGGGGAGCACAGTGAAGCGTAAAATCACGGGTGGTCGGCTGCTCGACTTGACCGACGGGAGCCTCACTTTGGTCGACGTGCTGGTGGACGCGGATGCAGGGACCATTGTGGCCATCGGCCACGACCTGCCGGACGCCGACGAGGTGATTCGGCTCGACGGAGAAATCCTCTTGCCCGGATTCATCGACATGCACGTGCACCTGAGGGAACCGGGCTTTGAAGCCAAGGAAACCATCGCCAGCGGCGCGCGGGCGGCTGCGGCCGGGGGCTTTACGCAGATTGCATGCATGCCGAACACCAATCCGCCGCTGCATACGCCGGAACTCGTCGAGTACGTCAAAAGACAAGCCGAAGCGGCTGGCGCAGCGCGCGTCCTGCCTATCGCCTGCATCACGAGGGGCCAGGCGGGCGAAGAGTTGACCGATTTTGTGGCGCTGAAGCACGCTGGCGCGGTGGCGCTGTCGGACGACGGCAAGGGGGTGCAGCACGGGGGACTGATGCGCCAGGCCATGCGCTCGGCAGCTGAAGTTGGACTGCCGGTGTGCATTCACGCGGAGGATGAGTCGATTGCCGGCGGCGGCGTGTTGAACGAAGGCGCCGCGAAACGTCTCGGCTTGCCCAGCCTGCCCGGAGAGGCCGAATCGGCGATGATTGCGCGCGACATCCTGCTTGCCGAACAGACGGGAGCGCACCTGCACGTCTGCCACGTGAGCGTCGAGTCGGCGGTTGCGCTCATCCGCTGGGCGAAGTCGCGAGGCGTCCGGATTACCGCCGAGGTGACACCCCACCACTTGCTGTTGACGGAAGATATCATCACTTCGGATAACGGCGTGTATAAAGTCAACCCGCCGCTGCGGAGCGAACGGGATAGGTTGGCGTGCCTGGAAGGGTTTCTCGACGGCACGCTGGACATGGTGGCCACCGACCACGCGCCGCACACGCTGGAAGAGAAAGAGCAGTCCATTGCGCAAGCCCCGTTTGGCATGGTTGGCATCGAAACGGTCTTTCCGCTCTTGTACACCTATCTGGTGCTGCCCGGGAAGATGACGCTTGTGGAACTGGTGCGCAGAATGTCGACAATACCGGCGCAGAAGTTCTCGCTGCCGGGAGGAGTATTGCGCGTCGGCGCGCCAGCCGACCTGGTGGCCGTGGATGTGACGCGGGAAAACGTGATTCAACCGGAACAATTTCTCTCGAAAGGCCGCAACACGCCATTTGCGGGATGGCGCGTGACAGGGATGCCCACCTTGACGGTCTGCGGCGGCAACGTGATCTACCGACGACAGGGGGACGGCGTACATGGTGCATTCTGACAGCAGTCGGCCAGCTGCTCGACTGGTCCTGGAAAACGGCATGGTGTTCACGGGCAGGGCGTTTGGGGCCCGCGGTGAGTCGTTTGGAGAAGTCGTCTTCAACACCGGCATGACCGGGTATCAGGAAGTTCTGACCGACCCGTCCTACTTCGGCCAAATTGTGACCATGACGTATCCCTTGATTGGGAACTACGGGGTCAATGTCGACGACGTCGAGTCTCGACAGCCGCATGTGCGCGGGTTTGTCGTGCGCGAATTTTCCGAGGTGGCGAGCCACCACCGCAGCATGGGGACGCTGGAGGACTACCTCCGACAGCACAACATCATCGGCATCGCCGGCGTGGATACTCGCAAGCTGACGAAGACCATCCGCAGCGACGGCACGATGAAGGCGGCGCTGACCACTTTGGATACGCCGGTGGAAGAACTCGTAGCGCGGCTGCAGGAACCGTTCCCGCGCGACCAGATTGACCACGTCACCACCCAGTCGGTGTACCGCTGCCCTGGCGAAGGGCACCGCGTAGTGGCCATGGACTTCGGGATGAAGGCGGGGGTTGTGCGGTCGCTGCTGGCCCGCCGCTGCGACGTCGTGGTGGTTCCGGCGCGAACTACCGCCGAGGAGATCCTGGCGTGGCGCCCGGACGGCGTGATGTTGAGCAACGGCCCGG
>CAZYAH010000022.1:0-14279 GCA_964645595.1 uncultured Alicyclobacillaceae bacterium
CAGTGAAACCTAAGAGTCCCGGCTCGGTAAATTTTCTACCGCTCCCGCCCGGCCTCGTGCGCGACTTTCTGGACCGGGGAGAGGAGATATTCCAAAACGCTGCGGGTGCCGAGGTGGATCTCGGCGCTGACCTGCATACCGGGGACGAGCTTCAACTGCCGGCCCTGGCTTTCCAGGTGACTTCCATTCAGGTTGATCAGCGCGCGGTAAGCGGCTTCCTGCATCGCCTTCGTCTGAGGGCTGCCCGCTTCCGGCTTTTCCTGCGCGTCGGCCCCGACCTGCCTGACCACCCCGTCCAGCATGCCGTATTTCTGGAAGGGATACGCGACGAGCTTCACGCGGACCTTCTGGTTGGCCTGCACGAAGCCCGAGTCCATGTTGCCGACCCAGACTTCGGCAATGAGCGGCTCGTTGTGGGGCACCAGGGTCAGCAATATCGTGCCCGGCGCGACGACCGTGCCCGGCGTGTGGGTGGCGAGGTCTTTCACGGCCGACCCCGCCGCCAAGCGGGCCTGGGCCGAGCAGATCGCTGCCGATCTGCCATACATCCTAATGCCTCGCACTAATTGAGCCAGTTCGCTTTACATTCGCGTACCCGCAACACTCAATCAGAGGACAAGTGTGGCAATTTGGCTGGCTCACTAAGCAAACCTTAGCTGCGAGGTCTAGTATCGCCCAGTTGATCTCGATCGTTTGCTTGTGATCGACGACGCGTCGTGCAAGCATTTGAAGCCACGGGTCGTACCTTATGTCGACTAGCTTACGCGGCGCGAAGCAGCGCTCCAATACCCGCGCCATGTTTACGTCCAGTAACGGTTCCCGCCCACCGTGACAAAACAGCAAGACTGCGCTTGAGATGTACTGCCCTACACCTGGCAAATCTTGTATCTCCCCGCGACGTTTTGGAAAACGACCTCTGCGAGCTTGCATCTCACGGCCAAGCGCTCGAAGAGAGTCGGCTCGCCGACGCCAGAGCCCGATGGGAGCCAGGAACATTTGAAGTTCGTCTTCGCTTGCCTCTGCTAGGTGTTTCCATCCTGGGAAACGCTCGATGAAGCGTGGAAAAAACTTTGCGACTGTTTCCGCCCGTGTTCGTTGGAGGAGCATTTCCGAAACGACTAGCGTATACCGAGTCGCAGACCGGGCACGCCATGGAAACTTCCGGCCATGGCGGCGGTACCAGGAAAGGATGGACCGCTGGAACGCATTCACGCGCCACTCGTGCTGTACGAAGCGCGCCTCGACGCGTCGTTCTGCAACGCTCACATACCGCCCCGCGCGCGATGTGCCAGCAGGTATTCCCTTCCCTCGCTCGTGAGCTCGCGCCCACGGGGGCCATGCAGAATGAAACCGAGGCGGACTAGGAACGGCTCCACCTCGTTCAAGATTCGATCTTTGTCCACAGTGCGCATGAGGTTGAGGATGTTCTGTTCGCCCACAGGATTGTTAGATTTCTCCAAAATGGCAAGGTACTCGAAGTCCATCCGCGTCAGGCCCCGAGCATCGATCTCGCGGGCACGGCGGACCTCGTCGAGATGCTCGGCGACGGGCTTCTCCCGCTCCGATACGAGAATCGTCGTCTCGAGTGCCCCTGCAAGTTGGATCGCAATCCGGGGAACGCATCGACCGAGGCGTGCGAGAGCCTCGTACGTGGGGTCCTGCCAGTCATCGTGACGCAGCTTCCATTGAAGAATTTGCGCGACTTCGAATTCCGTGTATTCCCGAAGCTGTATCTCGTCGCACCTGCTAACGAAGGCGGCATCCACGTCCGAGGCGCGGGTCGTGGCAAATAGGAATGTTGCGCGATGTACGCGAGCGACGTGGTCCGAAAGCACGACCGTCCTGTCGGCCGCCTCGAGCATTGTCAACAGCGATTCCTGCAGCGCCCGCGGGACAAGGTGTACCTCGTCGATGAAAACTATCAGCGGCGGGTATTCGAGGACCGGCAGCCCGACCTGTTGTCCTACTTGAGAGGCTGCCAAGTTGTTGGAGGCGAGTTCTCCGTTCACAAGCTCGAACAGCTTGTCGCGGCCAGACACGCCTCGACCGTCCAGCTTGATGAACGGAAGGCGCAGTGCACGTGCCATGCGCCGAGCAAGCTCGGTTTTCCCGGTGCTCGGCAGGCCAGTAAAGAGATAGTTCTTTGCTAGGTGCGGCGGCTGCTCGATTAGCGCGCGGAGCAGGTCGTTGGACAATCGCGAAACCGCCGGCTCGTTGCCAATGAAACCCTCGAACGCTTCCCGGACTTGCTGTCTAGCCTCCGGAGGGACTCGCGATCCTTGCGAGACCAAAGGCCCTGCGCTAGGTTGCGCGGATTGCGATGGCGCGCTCCCTGCCGGCGCGCTAGCAAAATCTCCCACTGGCTCCGTTTCGGTTGTCGAAGTTGTGCGCTGCCCGTCCCACGATCCCGATTGGGCGGCACTGGAAGCTAGCGATGTTGGGGGATGCGTCGCCTGCCGAGTTGTGCCCGCGCGCTGGTCCGCCAGACCGCAACCCGGAAAGGAGAAGTCGAGCATCGCAACGGCGGAATCGGCGGCAGCAGAAATCGGCGGCGACACCGAAAGTAGTGAGCGGGCGTCGTCTGTGGAAATGATGACGGTATCCTGCCGCTGGTCTCCATCAAGGTCCGCCACTCGAGTTGTCACAGACCCATCAAACACGATTAATCTTCCCGCGGCGTTCACCGTGGTGCGCGCGGTGCCCTCAAGCACGTCCTCCATTACCTGTTGGTGAACCGCGCTCCACTCCTCGTGCGTGTGCGCGTGCAGCCAGGTAGCTGCGTAAATGCGAAACCCGAAGTCGAGGAATTGCGCGAGCAGGGCCGAAGCGCACGTTTTCCACAGGTCACTCGGGGGCGATTGAATCCAAAGTGCCTGCAACAGCGAGCCGAGACTTTGCGCCTGCGTAAGTGCGTCGCGCATGTCGGTGGTAACCATACCCCCCGCTCGGTACTTGACCTCGACGGGCGTGAGCTTAATGGCGACCGGTTGCCCAGGCGCCGGAAACTGGACTGCAACCACGACAAGGTCTGGCCGTTGGGCAGCGGCTGACGGGCCGAGCAGGGCTCGCCGCAAGTGATTGAACAGTTCTTCGTATGGGTCGACTGGTAACACGAAATGGATGCAGCTCCCAGCCCACACAGGAAGCCTCGCAACGCCCGCGTGCGCGCGGAACGCGTCTTGAAGTAACCGCGTTGCCAATAGTAATCCAAGTTCCCCTCGCGATTGGCTGCCCCCGCTTGCCAGTCGCTTCAAGATCGGGATACCGTGTCTTGATATTTCCTCGAGAAGTCCCGGGATATTCGGCGGCGGACTGGCGACCAGCGAGGCCGCTCGTTCGACAGCGTTGCACATGGCCGTCGTGGGCTGCGCAACCAGGTAGTAGCCGAGGCTGCTTTCGCCGCCGCCTAGAACTCCCGGTAACTCGTAGTCCCAGAGATACCCACGTTGGCCGACTGCGCCTCGGACAATGCACGCAGGATCGATTTGGCTCGACGTAACGGAGAGGAAGATGGCGTTATGTAGCCGACTCCCCATTGCCTCTTGGTTTGGGATGAACCGGAAGTGCGAGTGCTGCGCATCCTGCGACGCGAGCTCCTCGTACTCCTGGATCGTGCTAGCTAGAAGACTCCCGAGATCCGCGCCGGCCAACCTGGTCTTGCCCACGCGTGATTCGACGATTGCGCGCGCATCCTGGAAATCCTCTCGTAGACGAATACGGTATAGGCAACCAGGCGCCATTGCTGATCGCGTGCTTCCGGTGATTGCCTCGTGTGAACGGATGCCAAGTTGGTCAATTATGGTGAGATCCAGCTTGGGGACATTCGCGTCGGGCCGTAGCTTGAACCACCGTACTCTTTCCGCGGTAGTCTCGGACAGCCCCGCAAGCTCCTCGGGAGAAGGATCCGCGGCTCCCCTTGTGTCGAAGACTTCCACTTGGAGGCAGCCCACCGGGTTGGCGCCGTCTTCGGCCTGCTGAATCTCGCTCCATCGGAACACGCCTTTGCCGCACTCGCTCGAAGTCTCGGCGTCACCGACGATGCCAACCCGCAACGTGGCCCGCGCAGGCAGCAGCCGATTCACCTCTACGAGGCTGTCCTGGGTTTGCTGCGCTGTGAACCCGCCGGTTATCGCCTGTACCTGCAACCCAAGTTCGGCGAGCCGCTGCATCGCCGCCGCGCGGGGCACCTGCCTGTCGAGGAACGCTGTGTTGGCGAGGACTGCCCAGTGGGGGTGCTCGCACGGAAGCGAGAAGAACGCCCGCGGCCTTGGAACTTGCCCGTCCCAAAGATAGAGCAAGCCAGCGTCTGGGCAATTCGAAGGGCTAATTAACCCGGCACCTGGGCACGGATGAGGCAGTGAGTCGGCAAGCTGCCGCTGCGCCACGGCGTGCCATGCGAGGCGAAGCGGGTGCAATACAGATAGCAGGATGACAACTGGCTCCTCGGTTGCTACGTGCCGGCCAGCCTGAGCATTCCAGTCTGCCGTGTGAATGGTCAACACGTCGAGCCAGCATGCGGCTTGCGGGTCCCGTGCGAGCCAGTCACGGTAGACCCGAAGGTAATCCGAGATGCCAACGATAAGTGTTGGCGTGTTGACGTCAATTTCGGAGAGGCAGCGTTGCTCACGGTGAAGAATAGTCCTGACCGCCTCCCGGGCAGAGAGAACATCGGCCGGCGGGTTGATAGTGCGGCGAGGGTCAATCTGCGGCTGGACATTGCCGAGAAATGCTCCCGAGTTCCAATCGACCGCGATTCGACCAGAAACGCGATCGCTCCAGCATGCCAAAACCGGCCGCCAACTTTCCGCTGATTGCAAGTAGGAGCCGAGCTCCAGTCGATGAAGGGGCGTGTCCGGCGCGTGGGGTACGTACTTTCGGTGTGTCCGATGCTCTCGAATCAGAGCTTCGAGGCGCGAGTTCGCAACATCGGCGATATCGCGAATGGTGATTTGCACTGCCCACTCGCCAAGGCTTGTACCTGCCGAATCATTTACCTCGACCTGCAGCGTATCGTTATTTTCGAGTTCCAGGCTGAGCGGAACGGAATGTGCACCCGGTTGCACCGCTTGAACTACTGGAGGCTCGCCTACTTGTGTAACCGTGACGCGTGCAGCGCGGCTCCCGTGCAACACCGAGAGTTCGGTTGCGCCGCCACGTGTCAGTATCAATCCTTGCTTCCATGTGCCGCCTCGGGCGGCGTGGACCGGGACACCGTTCGCTTCGGCCTCGCGCGCAACGACAAGGCCGCCACAGCTGAAGGAATCAAGCACAAGAATGTTGATACTTCCAGGGCGATGGTTAAGAGCCTCCACCTTGTACTTGATCGGCTTCAGGTGGGTCGGGACTCCCTGGTCTGTGGCACGCAGCGGGTCTGACGGTAACGCAGCGAGTGCAGAGGGTGCCGTCCTGTCCACTTTTCGCGTGAACGTCACGGCTCCGAGCGGTCCACCAGAGTTCGTCGAAGCCTGCAAATCTGCGCTGCTCGCAACGACAAAGGGCCCTCCGCGGAGCGGTCGTGCGTTGGCAAGGGCGTTTGTGCAGGCCAAGGCAAGTCTGTCTTGCGGCTGAACTTGATTCAGTTCTGCCAAGATGTCTGCTATTACCTGGGCCGTCAGCGTGTCGTACCAGGATGGAATCGGGGCGGGTACGCGGTAATAGCGAGAGGGCGCCGTTTGCAACAAAGTAGGTGAAAAGAGATTTGCGGCGAGATGATTCCGCAAGCTGTCCAGGCTTCCCACTACCCCGCTCGTTTGGGCCGCGGTCGTCCCCTTCATTTGTTCAATAGCCTCGCCAAGCCCCACCGAGGCCACGAATTGGCCAAGATGCTGTAACACTTCGTAGGCTTCGCGGAATCCCATGCTGCTGCTGGAGATGACGGGAAAACCTGCCGCGCGGCACGCTGCGTCGGCGGGAGCGGTCCCCGGCGCGGTAGCCAGCAAGCTCTCGAGAACTTCCCAGCTCATTGCGTCGCGTGCAGAGGGCTCAAGGTTTTCGGACTCCGCGCGGACAAGGCGGACCAGCTCGCGGGTCTGTGGTTCTTGAAGTCCAAGTTGCGACGCGACGGTGGCGACAAGGTGTGCTTGGAGCGGGTTTTCGTGGCGCCGGGCGGAAGCGCCAAGCTCGCCAAGGGTTTCCGTCGTGTTGGACAGTGATTCCGGCCGGTTGTCCCACGACCGCCGCGCTGCGAGTATGAGGACGAGGGGGCGGCTGTTGCGCACGGTCACGGCATAGTCCCAGTGACAGCCCTGCGATAGGCCTGTTCCAGATGGCGGTGCGTTAACGTCCACTAGGAGCACGACGATCTCGCGCGTGCTTCCCTCGATTGCAAGTTGCCATTCTCTTTGACCTGCGGCCGTCAGGAGCGCGAACATTTCGCTAAGCGCGTCGTCCGGCGGGCCAATGAGGACAGGACGAATGCTGGCATCCGGCTCGCGTGAAAGCGCCGAGCGGAAATGTTGCTCCACGTAGGTCTTAAGACATCCAGCTAGCGCGCGCATGCTTGGGCCGGCTGTCTAGAAAGGGCGAACTAGGAGTCGCCCGCCCGCGGCGTCTGGGCTATCGACTACGAGGCCCAACATGGCAAGATCGCGACCCGTTCTTCCGTCGATCAACTCGCCGGCCGGCACGTGCAGCCCGTATTCGGCAAGATGGTGTCGGAAATCGTCAAGGCTCACCGGGATGGAAGGGTTCGCTGAACAGCAAGCATGGACAAGCATCACTAGCATCGCCGGCCCTGGCTGAACAAGCTGGGGCTTCCGCTTGCCGGAAAAGGCAACCAAGTAGGCGAGGTCGTAACAGCGCTGGTCCGGGTCTTTTGCCTCGACTTGTCCCAGGCTGTGACGGGCGAATTCGAACAGGTTCTTCGTGTATCCAGAATCGCACGTGGCGAGCGCACGGAGGTCTTCGCTCTTGTCGAAGAGTTGGCTAACTCTCGTCCGGAGCCACTGGCCCGCGTCGGTGCCGTCGATGGCCTGACGATGCGATTGAACATGGACTAGGAACGCGGCTAGGGCGGACGGGGCATCTTGCCCAGATTGGGACGAGAAGCCCATCGGTGTAGCGGCCGGCCACGCCGCCCCTGCATCATCGAGGCTGCATAGCAGCAGGTTGAGACCGGTGCGCGCATACGCGTACCGCTCGATCAATCGCCGCATCAAGGGCTCGGCATTAGTGCCAAGTTCTAGGAGCGGTCGTGTTTCGTCGGGTATCTCCCATAGTGCGTCTTCCACTTCGGCTGCCGTGGGCGGCACGGCGCCCGATGCAACGCCTAGCGCGGTTTCCCAAAGCGTAACGTTGGCATTGCAGGTCCAAAGGACGTGCATGCCGAGTCCGAGCCGGAAAATTGCTTCCAGCAAGACGGTCCATTGACGGCGGGTGAGCTCGGGCTTAACGGCGAGCACCGCGGGCAAGTCTCTGCAAAACCGTTCAGCCGGGCACAGGCGCGCGCTGGATTGGGCGCGAAACGCCCGTAACTGCTTCTCTTCCAATGCCATCAAGTGAAACGGTGCCGCCGCAAGCGGCTGCGGATCAATACCCTGTAAACCTTGTTGCAGCGACTGCTCGACAAACCTCGCGAACACGTCGTCGGTACCAGTGACTTCTAGGCTAGCGCCAAGCGCACGAACAAGGTCCTCTCCCGCTGCCTTTCCGAGCCCTGCCCCAATTGTCTCCAACAGCAGGTTTGATGGATTCCACCGGCTCCTGGGCCGCTTGCCGAGAACGCCAGCAATGCGGGCGATAGTTGGAACAAGCGGCATTACCTGGCGCGACGCGGTTGGGCTGTACTGCCCGTGTCGGAGCGGGCTAGCAATTCCACCACGTTCGGTTAGAAGCCGCGACCACGTTTCCCGCCCGCCCAACGCGGCGGGCATCGCGTCGCTCGCGCGAGAGATATTCCCGAGATCGACCGCGCTCTCACTCACGCCGAGTAACAGCCCACGATACGCGGCGGCGAGCAATACCTCGCCGGTCGACCATTCCGGCGCAGTCGTGTAGAGCATAGACGCCTCGTAGACTCCGTGCCGCTCCTTCGTTGGAGCATTCTCGAAATCGGATACTTGCATGCAGATTTGGCTAGCTCGGGATCAGGTTCGGCGAGGTACCGGGCGCCGAAACACTAATCTTTTGCCCGGTGCCGAGCACGATGGATGTCCGTCCATCAACGAAGCGGTCTTCTAGTCGGCAAAGTTCTCCGGCATAGCGATGGCGCACGCGGTCAAGCGCGGCCCGCACACTTGCCGGGAGGCTGCTGCCGGCGCAACCGTTTTTCCGCAGTTGAAGCGCCATGTAGAAATCGAAGGTCAACGGAATCCGGTATGCCGGCTCCGTAACTGCGATGCAAGGCATGTCATGGCCGGGGGTTGATGCTGTTTGGACAGGTGCTGGCAGTGCGCGAATTCCCGGGGGGGTTCCCTGTAAGCCAACAAGGGGTTGCTTCTCCGCCGTCGGCTGTCCCAGGACTTCGAGCAGGTTAAACCTGCTATCTCTATCACCCAATAACGGTTGAAGGGCGACACTCACTTCTGCCAGAAGTGTCCTGTCCCGCAGGCAGGCCTCGTATTTGCTAAGAAAGTCGTCAAGTGCATGGAATCCAGCGCGAATACCCATGCTTCTCTTTGCCACGATTCCCGCCACCTTGCGAATAAGGCATACGGCGGCAGCCGCGCTTGCGGATTCCCTTCCTAGCAGGTCCCACTCCTGCTCTGCCTTTTCGAGTAATCCGAGCAACAATTCTTCTGCTCGCGACGCGCTGACTTGCTGCATTGAGCCTCTGCCTTGTTCTACCGATTGGCAGAACGCGTCCTCCACCATGCGCAGGGGGTGGCTTGGCTCAGGAGGTGTACTTATCGCGGGATCGAGCCGGCGATAGTCGCGCAGCAGCGTCTCTCGAATGGGTTTCGTGGAGGCCCTCTCGCCCATCGTGGCGATGCTGCTGACAAGCATGCCCGTCAGCGGCTGGGCCTGGAATGCGGGATTCCTGCCTTGGAGAAATGCTATCGCCGCCTGCTGGAGATAGCCAGCTCGGAACATTGCCTGCGGATAAAGCTGCATTGCCAGGGCCAGTACGCTGCTAGCGACGGGCGGAACCGTGGTGGCCTCGGCACACTTGCGGTGTACCCAGTCGCAAGGGTGGGTCGACGGTTCGAAATCGCTCCACTGCCCGACCAACAGTTCGGCCACAAGCGAAAACGCGTCGCGGAAGTTCCACCGCTGCCCACGTGCCAGCTCGCCGCGCCGAAGCAACACCAGCAACTTCTCCCGGGTTGCGCCTTCCCGCAGCCATTCCGCGCTTTGTCGGAAGGGACACAATTCTCGTGATGTGCAGTCCTGGCAACGCCCCGCCGATTCCCACTGGCTTATCTCCACGGCGCGCGACAAGATTAGATCCAGCGGCGCCGCGTTCGGTCCACTCGCGAGGAGACTTTCGACGTCTAGCGGCCAGCACGCGAACCTGCCGTCCGCTTCTAGCGGCCAGCATGGCTTGAGCCCGGAGAGCGTGTCACTTCCCAGGCTCGATGCTTGGATAACGTTCGCTAGGAGCCGGGTGACCTCGTTGTCCTTACCAAAATCGCGATAGGCCTCGTTCATTGCTCGCGCGAGCAACCCGCGATTCGCACAGGCAACAAATACGGGCATAGGATGATTCGATGGCGAGGTCAGCAAATCGGCCAGATCGTTCGCCAACTCGCTTGCCGCATTGCCCTGCGCGCTCTCGGTCGCGGTCGCATCCTGCACGACCATGAGTCGCCCCACTTTCGAGCTGAACTCTCCAGCTACCGCCCCAAGATCCGCGGACGTGACCTCCACCTTGCGTGGCAAGAGCCCTGGGCCGGTAAAGCGGCGCGTCAGTTCTCGCACGAGTACGCCGTTCAAGCCCAGCCGCCTATCAAGCTCTGCCAGAAAATCCTGAACTGTCTCGGACTTGCCGTTGCCAGGACCTCCTACCAGGAACACCCACCGCGGTCGCGAGGCATTGTTCGAGGCAATCTCCGCAGCGAGATCGCGGAGTTTTTTGATAAGGCCAGTTTCTATTACTTGGCCCAGCGGATTATCGCGCGCCTGGAAGGGCACGTGAACCCCGCCTGCCGCATGGCCGTGCCACGACAGGAGGTTTACAACATGCGGATTCAGGTTCGCCTGCACGCAGACTCCGTGGGAATCACGCAGAGTCTTCGCCGCAGATCTGCTATGAGCATTCCGACGATTTCGGCCAGGAACGGGGGAACAGCGTTGCCGGCCTGCGTATAGCGCGGGCATTCCCGCAATCGGCGGTCGCCGCCGGTCGTGTACTTTCCGCGGAAGTCGTACCAATCGGGAAACGACTGGAGACGAGCATATTCGCGGACCGTGAGTATTCTCGGTTCGGAGTAATGCAGGAAGTCATCGGGTAGCGTCGTCAGCGTGTGCGATGGCTCGTTCGCATCCAGCGGAACTATGCAGTGTTTCTTAAGCCCGAACCTCTTGCGGTCCGATGCGGACAATTGCACCCCGTGACGGCAGCTCGCGATGATCTTTGCAAACCTTTTGCGCGTCTCGTCCTTGTGGTTCGCGAGGCGAAGGCTGTTCGGTGCGGCGCCATTCAGCGTTCCGTGTAGGAGCCGCTGGTATTTCGTCCGCGGGCGCTTGTATTCAATTTGCTTAAAGCCGGGCGAATCGACGCAGTCGATGGACTTCTTCGTCGACGTCTCGAGATCAGAGATGGCCTGACTCACAGTGACTGGGCGGCTCGTGGGCAGTCCCTTTTCTCGTAAGAACTGATTGCATCGCTTGTCGAAGTCTTTGAACGGGTCAAAATCCCGTCGATCCTTCACCAGATCGCGGCGGACCGCGAGAAGAATGTACCTCGGGCGGAACTGCGGCACGCCAACGTCCGTGCCACGCACGAACCTCGTGAACACGTGGTAGCCGGCACCGCGAAGGCTGCGTTTGATTCGGTCGGAGAAAGGCTTCTTGGGGCGGCGTCGCCCCTTCTTGCCTTTGGCTGGCTTACGAAACGCGACCGAAATGCCTTTTACATTCTCCAGGAGCACGAAGGCGGGCTCGAGCAACTTGACCAGCTTAACGTAGTGCTTGAATAGCCCATTGCGCGGATCATTGCTCTTTCTCCGCCCCGCAAGGGAGAAGCCCTGGCACGGGGGTCCACCTGCCACGAGGTCAAGTTGCCCCTTCAGGGCCTTTAAGCTTTCCTTGTGGTCCTTGATGAATTGGCTGATTTCGGAGGGTGTCTTCTCGAGCCAGTCGGGCCACGCATAACGGAACGGGGAATTCGGTTGGCCATCGACGAGATTGTGCTTAAGCGTCTCGAAGGCCAGGGAGTCCTGCTCAACCGCGAACAGACCATTCCACCCAGCCGATAATAGGCCGAGCGATAGCCCACCGCAGCCGGCAAAGAGGTCGACAAAACGGCCCGGGGCCAGCGCCCACCCCCGCACGGGCTCGCTTGCGACGGTCACTCCCCACTCCCCTGACTATGGGCGTGCCCTGCCTGGCCGGACCTGCCCTGACTCTTCTGCTCGCGACCCGGCTGCCGATTGAACCATTGGTCTACCTCATCTTGCCTAAATTTCCAGAGGCGACCGACCTTCCGTGCGGGCAGCCCGTGTCGCTCAATCCACTTGTAAACGGTGTCTCGCTGCACACCGAGAAATGTGGCTACCTCGTCCACCGAGAGCAAGCGGCCCATCATTGCGCGGTCCATTGGGCTCGAAATCCTTGCCTCGCAGTTACCATTTTGACGGTTTCCTTGGCACTTTAACCAATTGTATTGGACAGTTAATTCTGCATGAGTATACAGTACCGCCTACGCAGCAGCACCGGGGGCACCCCCTATTCCGAGTTACGCATGTCAAAAATTCGCCTTACTAGCCTGCTTTTAGTCGAAGAGCGCCTCCTAGAGGCCGCGTATTTTGCACAACGCCTTAAGCAGCAGCGAGATTCGGACCGGTTCCGATACGAGCTGAACGCATTCCTGGCTGCTGCGCGCAGCGTCACATTCGTTCTACAAAAGGAGATGTCTGCTGTTGCTGGTTTTGCACGTTGGTGGGACAGACAAAGAAAGGCGCTTGCTGAGGATCCCGCTGCGGTCTACTTTCTTAAGCTCAGGAATTTTTCACAGAAGGAGGGACGGGTTTCCGTAGTGGGAAGCACCTCGACCTCTGGTCGGAAACGGCGTTGGTCGTACAGATTTGCGGGGAACGAGGATCGAGTGCCAGCCATCTTGCTACATCGGGACGTTGCAGAATGCTGCCGTGAGCACGTCTCAAAGCTTGCGAAAATTATCCTCGACTGTACGGATGTGTTCCCGCATCACTCGTGCCCTAGACGCGCCCTGACAGCAGAGGGTATCGCCGCGCTGAAACTATCGCTTGAGGACATCGAAGAGACCATCGGGTTGCCGCGAGGATGGACAAAAATCGACGATCCGGCTGGAGAGACTCGCCGCATCGAAGCTTTGCGCGACGAGGTAGACGGGCTCGATTTTGTTTCGCTCAATCGAATTGCCCGCTGGAAGCCTAGGGATCCAGTTACTGGCTCTTCGGCGCCCCTCCACGAGGATGTTCTGACGTCTTTGGTAGAACAGCTTGAGGAAAACCGATGCGTTAGTACCGTGGACCTTGCGGTGTCACTGGTAGTCGGCGTAACTGGTGTTCGCCGGCGAAGCAACGGATAGTGCTCGTGCCCTGACTCGCGAAAGCTTACAGCATGACCTATAGAGCGAGGCAGGTTTTGGACGATTGCCGCTTGGCGATGTCGCTGTTGGAAGAGGAGAAGGATTTTCAGCGATGGCGCATCCATTGGGCGGCTGCAGTGGCGCTAATCCGGGCCGTCGGTCACGTTCTCGACAAGGTCGATGGAGCGGATGCACTGGTCAAGCAGGCCGCCGGCGCGTTGTTCAAGCAGTGGAACGGCGCAGCCCCCGAGCACGAAATCTTCCGGGAATTTATCGACCGCGAGCGAAACAACTTATTAAAGGAATATCGCAGCGACGTGCATCCCTTAGACCAAGTCTCGGTCGCGGTTCAGTACACTGCCGTGCCTATCGAAGGCGGCGAGCCTTCGACCCTTGGCCAGATTGTGGAGATTGGTGAGAATATCTATCGGCCACTCTTGGATGGTCCGTGGGAAGGTAACGATGCGCGCGACGTGCTCGACGCAGCTATAAAGTGGTGGCAGGAGCAGCTCGACGCGATCGACGCCGAAGTGACATTCAAACGTCGCACTGGATAAGCAAGACGGCCATAGCGCACCAATTTTCCTGAATTATTTGTTGATAATTATGTATAACTACTTTCTTTCGCTTCTTGCAGGTCTTATCTTTAGTCTTTCACAACCTGGGCTAGCAGATTTTTCAGGGAAAGTGGTTGCGATCTCAGATGGAGACACTATCTCTATCGTAGTGGAGCGGAAATTGGTAAAGGTCCGTATTGCAGATATTGACGCTCCAGAATCTAAGCAAGCTTTTGGCACCCGTTCCCGACAGGCATTAGCGACCCTTTGCCATGGAAAGCTTGGTCAGGTCATCGACAAAGGGAAAGACCGGTATAACAGGACGCTTGGACAAGTATCCTGCTCAGGGCATGACGCTGCGACCGAACAAGTTCGCGCTGGCATGGCATGGGTCTTTACCCGATATGCTCCACCCGACTCTCCACTGTACGCGGTCGAGGCGGAAGCGAAAGCAGCGCGGCGCGGCCTGTGGCAGGACGTATATGCTCTTCCACCATGGGAATGGCGATCTCAAAAGAAATAACAGCGAATTGATTTGAGGCTCATTTCACGAATGACCTCTGCTTGTACCACGAGAAATTGAACTATCTCTATAAGGTCTTTTGTAAATCCATCCATTTTTGAAAACAATATAATTGCAGCCTGGTGCGTTACCCGGCAGCACCAACATCGCTATAACAGCGTACCCTGATGCTATTTTTCTTTTGGGGCCCCTGTTCGCCGCCGAGCAGTCGCAGCCAAGGCGGAGGGTCGTCGGCGAGCACTGGGCGAGCTTCGTGTACGCCCGCATTACCCTCCAGAATCACCCGCCCGATTTAGTAAGCAGCATTGAAGAGGTGCGCGAGTTGCGCAGCCGCCCCGCCTTGGCGAGCAGCGCAGGGAACCGCACGAGTTCACGAGGTAACAGCGGCGAACCGGGGAACCTGTATGAGTCAGGCACATGGGTTACACCTGTATTCAAGGACATGGGTTACAGCTTGAAGTCCAACCCACGGGTTTTGCCGTTGGGGCCCCTGCGAGCCGCCGAGCAGCGCAGACCGGCCCGGGGTTTC
>CAZYAH010000023.1:0-13850 GCA_964645595.1 uncultured Alicyclobacillaceae bacterium
GTGGTCGAGCGCGACAAGCTTGGCGGCACCTGCCTGCACCGGGGCTGCATCCCGAGCAAGGCGCTGCTGCGCACCGCCGAAGTGCTGGCGACGGCCAGGGAAGCTTCCGAATTCGGCGTTGAACACGGGGCGCCTGCGCTGAACCTGGCGAAAGCCATGGAACGCAAGGCCAGAATCGTCGACCAATTGCACAAGGGCGTCCAATACTTGCTGAAAAAGAGCGAAGTGGACGTGATTCACGGCATTGGGCGCATCATGGGGCCGTCCATCTTCTCGCCCCAAGCGGGAGCGGTCTCGGTGGAGTACGAGAACGGCGAGACCGCCATTCTGTCGCCCCGGTTTACCCTGATTGCGACCGGATCGAAACCGCGCTCGCTGCCGGGGGTGGAGTTTGACGGCGAGAAAGTGATCTCAAGTGATCACGCGCTGGAGATGGAGCGCCTCCCCGAGTCCGCCATCATCGTGGGCGCGGGCGCCATCGGCGTGGAGTGGGCGTCCATGTTGTCAGACTTTGGTGTGCGGGTCACACTGGTCGAGTACCTGGACCGCGTGTTGCCGCTTGAAGACAGCGAAATCTCCCGCGAAGTCGCGCGCCTGCTCAAGAAACGCGGCGTTGTGGTCAAGACCGGAGCCAAGGTACTGCCAGAGACCCTGGACAAGTCTGGAGAAGGCGTCACAGTTCAAATTGAAGCGGCGGGCAAAGTGGAGTCTGTCGCGGCCGACCTCTTGCTGGTTGCGGTGGGACGCGCGCCCGTGGTCGAAAACATCGGACTCGAAGCCACGGAGATTCGCCTGGACCGCGGGGCGATTGTGGTGGACGAGCACTACCGCACAGCGGAGTCGAACATCTTCGCCATCGGCGACGTCATCGGCGGCATGCAGTTGGCGCACGTGGCTGCTCACGAGGGGATCCACGCAGTCGAAGTGATGGCTGGGCGCTCGCCTCGCCCCATCGACTACTCGTTGATTCCGAAATGTACTTACTGTCGGCCGGAGGTCGCGAGCGTCGGGTTGACGGAAGCGGAAGCCCGCGACAAGGGATTTGCGGTCAAGGTCGGCAAGTTCCAGTTCCGCGCGATTGGGAAAGCGCTGGTGTACGGAGAGTCGGACGGCTTCGTGAAAATCGTCGCAGACGCGGAAACCGACGACGTCCTCGGCGTCCATATGGTCGGGCCGCACGTGACCGACCTCATTTCGGAAGGGGCGTTGGCTCGGGTGCTCAACGCCACACCGTGGGAGATTGCGCACACCATCCACCCGCATCCGACGCTGGCTGAAGTGATGGGCGAGGCTGCGCTGGCGGTCGACGGACTGGCAATTCATGCGTAAGCCGCAGTATCCGCGAGGGGAGGCGACATTCATGGGGGAAAGCGTTCGCCACATTGAGCTGGGATTGACGGACGAACAAGTATTGGAGATGTACTGGTACATGGTGCTCGCGCGCACGGTGGACGAGCGGATGTGGCTGCTCAACCGGGCGGGCAAGATTCCGTTTGTGATCTCGTGCCAGGGCCAGGAGGGCGCCCAGGCAGGCGCGGGTTTTGCGCTCGACAGGGACAAGGACTACATCGCCCCCTACTACCGCGACTTGTGCCTGGTGCTCATCTACGGACACACCCCGCGCACGGAGTTGCTGGCTGCGTTCGGCAAGCCGGAGGACCCCAACAGCGGCGGCCGTCAGATGCCGGGTCACTTCGGGGATCGCAAGCGCCGGATACTCACCGGATCGAGTCCGGTCGGAACGCAGATCCCGCACGCTGTCGGCGTGGCGTTGGCGGCCAAGATGCGCGGCGAAGATTACGTCTCGTACGTGTCTTTTGGCGAAGGCACCAGCAACCAGGGCGATTTTCACGAAGCCGCCAACTTTGCGGGCATTCACAAGTTGCCGGTGATCTTTTTCTGTGAAAACAACAAGTACGCGATTTCGGTCCCGGAGAGCAAGCAACTCGGTTGCAAGAACGTCGCGGACAGGGCAGTCGGTTACGGGTTTGAAGGGGTGGTCGTAGACGGAACAGATCCCCTCGAGGTGTACCGCGTCGTGAAGCAAGCGGTCGACAAGGCCAGGGGCGGCGGCGGACCGACGCTGATTGAGGCGAAGACGTATCGGCTCGTCCCGCATTCGAGCGACGACGACGACCGCTCCTACCGTTCCCGGGAAGAAGTCGAAGCGGCCAAACAGCGCGATTCCATCCTGCGGATGCGGGAGTACCTGATGAGCGTCGGGCTGCTCACTGCGGAAAAGGACGAGGAACTGCGGAAGAAGGCCTTGCACGAAGTGAACGAAGCCACCGCTTACGCCGAACAGGCGCCGCATGCGGACCCGTCCACGCTGGAAGATTACGTCTATGCGAAGGAGGAGAGCGCCCATGGCCGTTAAGCAGTACATCGAGGCCATCCGCGAAGCGCTGTTGGAAGAGATGACGCGCGACGAGCGAGTATTTGTGCTCGGCGAGGACGTCGGCGTCCGCGGCGGCGTGTTTCGCGTGACTGCGGGACTGATTGAAAAGTTCGGCGAGTACCGGGTGCTCGACTTCCCTCTCACGGAATCTGCCATTGTGGGCGTCGCCATCGGCGCGTCGATGGCGGGGATGATCCCGGTGGCGGAAATCCAGTTCGCGGACTTCATCATGCCGGCGATGAACCAGATCATCTCGGAAGCGGCCAAGATCCGCTACCGTTCGAACAACGACTGGCACTGCCCGATTGTCGTCCGCGCGCCGTACGGCGGCGGCATTCACGGTGCGCTGTACCACTCCCAGAGCGTCGAAGCGCTGTTTACCCACGTGCCCGGCTTGAAGATTGTCACGCCGGCGACTCCGTATGACGCAAAGGGACTGCTTCTGTCCGCAATTCGCGACCCGGACCCGGTGCTCTTCTTCGAGCACAAGAAGTTGTACCGCTCCGTCAAGGGCGAGGTTCCGGAAGGCGAGTACACAGTTCCGATTGGCAAGGCAGCCGTCCGCCGCGAAGGCGACGACGTCACGGTCATCACGTACGGCCTTGGTGTCCACCTGGCTCTCGAAGCGGCGGAAAAGCTGGAGCAAGAGGGCATTGAGACGCACATTCTCGACTTGCGCACTCTGCGGCCACTGGATGAGGAGAGCATTCTCGAGGCCGCCCGCAGGACGGGGAAAGTCTTGATTGTGCACGAAGACAACAAGGTCTGTGGTGTTGGAGCAGAGGTGTCCGCCATCATCGCAGAGGGCGCGCTGTTCGACCTGGATGCGCCCATTCAGCGCCTGGCAGGCCCGGAAGTTCCTGCAATGCCGTTCAGCCCGACGCTGGAAAAGGCCTACATGTTGAATGCGGAAAAAGTTGCGAACGCAATCCGCAAGCTCGCCAAGTTCTAACTGACATCTACGCGACGTGTGGAAGGGGTGTTCCGGATGCCAGACGTGAAAATGCCGCAACTCGGGGAGAGCGTCACGGAGGGCACGGTTGGCAAGTGGTTGAAGAACGTGGGTGACCGGGTGGCGAAGTACGAGCCGCTCGTCGAAGTGATTACCGACAAAGTGAACGCGGAAATTCCGTCCGATTTTGAAGGGGTCCTGACCGAAATCCTGGTCCGCGAAGGAGAAACGGTGCAAGTCGGCACGGTCATCTGCCGGATTGCGGAAGATGGCGCGGAACCTGAACTGTCGGACCGGGCGGTTGCACCTGCGGCCGAAGCGGCTCCAGGCGAAGTGAGTGAAGCGCAGACCGCCTCGGACACGTCTGCGCGCGCCCGCTATTCGCCGGCGGTCCTGCGGTTGGCCGAGGAACACGGGATTGACCTGAAGGACGTTGTCGGAACGGGCGAGGGTGGCCGCATCACCCGCAAGGATGTCCTCGCCTACATCGAGAACCGCGCTTCGGCGCGCGCAGCGGACGCAGTACCCGCGCCGGAGAAGGCGGCACCGGTGGAGGTCGCGGAAGCGAAAGCAGTGTCCGCTCCGTTTACTCCGCCCGCACCGTCGGTCCAGTCTCCTTCGTTCACGCCGTCTTCTGGCGGGACCGGAGCTGCTCTGGTCGCTGGCGACGACGCGGAAGTGGTTGAACCCAGCGCCATCCGCAAGACGATTGCGCGGCGCATGGTGGAAAGCAAGCACACGGCTCCGCACGCCTGGACCATGGTGGAAGCAGACGTCACGGGTCTCGTTGCGCTGCGCGAACAGGTAAAGGCCGAGTTCAAGCGTAAGGAAGGCGTGGACCTCACGTACTTGCCGTTTTTCATCAAGGCGGTTGTGGAAGCGCTCAAGCAGTACCCGGTGCTCAACGCATCCTGGGTCGACGACAAGATTGTCTATAAGAAGCGCATCAACATCTCTATTGCGGTCGCTACGGACGATGCGCTGGCTGTGCCGGTCATTCACGACGCCGACCGGCTCAGCATCGCCGGGCTGGCGCACGCCATCAACGACCTGGCGGCCCGAGCGAGGTCTGGCCGACTCAGTCTCGCAGACGTGCAAGGCGGCACGTTCACCGTGAACAACACGGGAGCGTTCGGATCCATCCTGTCCCAACCCATCATCAACGCTCCGCAAGCGGCCATTCTGTCGGTGGAGTCCATCGTCAAACGGCCCGTCGTCATCGGCGACGCCATTGCCATCCGCAGCATGGTGAACCTGTGCTTGTCCCTCGACCACCGACTCTTGGACGGATGGGTCGCTGGACAGTTCCTCAAAGCGGTCAAGGAGCGCCTGCAGTCGTTCGACCGAAACACCATTTTATTCTAATCGGCACGCATCCTCGGGGGATGGCGCCAGCGGCGCCATCCTTTGATTCAGTCGCGAGATGATTTACACTAGATAGGGAATTGTCGGCTTCCAGGATTGACGCGGAAAGGTGTGGACCCATGATCGAATCACGGCATCTGGAGAAGCAGCGCATCAAGGAACAGCGGATGAGGGAGCAGGCGGCATCGCGCCCCGACTGGCTCAAGATCCAGCTGAAGACAGGGCCCAATTTCCGGGATCTGAAGGAAATCATGCGCGGGAAGTCTCTGCATACGGTTTGTGAAGAAGCCCGCTGTCCCAACATCTTCGAGTGCTGGGAACACCGGACGGCCACGTTCATGATTCTCGGCGACATCTGCACCCGCGCGTGTCGCTTTTGTGCCGTCAAGAGCGGGCGGCCGACGGAACTGGATTTGGCTGAGCCCCGCCGGGTGGCAGAAGCGGTCGCGGACATGGGGTTGCAGCACGTGGTGGTGACAAGCGTCGCCCGCGACGACCTGGAAGACGGCGGTGCCAGCATTTTTGCTGCCACCATCAAGGCCATCCGGGAGCGCGTTCCGGGGTGCGGCGTGGAAGTGCTGATCCCGGACTTCATGGGGAATTGGGACGCTCTGGAGGTTGTCCTGGATGCCTCTCCGGACATTCTCAACCACAACGTGGAAACGGTCCGCCGCTTGTCCGACCGGGTCCGGTCCAAGGCCAAGTACGAGCGGTCGCTCGAACTGCTGCGGCGGTCGAAGGAAATGCGGCCAGACATCCGCACCAAGTCGAGCATCATGGTCGGCCTTGGCGAAACCTACGAGGAACTGCTGGAAACGATGGACGATTTGCGCCGCGTCAACGTGGACATCTTGACCATCGGCCAGTATCTGCAACCGACCAAGTCGCATTTGCTCGTGGAGAAGTTCTACACGCCCACCGAGTTTCTCCGCTTGCGCGGCGAAGGGCTGAAGCGAGGCTTTGCCCACGTCGAATCGGCGCCGCTGGTGCGCAGCTCCTACCATGCGCACGAACAGGTCCAACGCGCGAACGGCTTGCCTCTGCAGTCGCTGTCTCCGGAGGAACGGGAACAGTACCTGGCTGCTCTCGCAAGCCAAAGTCGGACAGGCAATTCGCTCGGCGCGACCGGAGGCGAAAACGGTTGAAATCTTCGGTTCAAATAGATTGGATATCGCTCGGGCGCAGGAAGTACCTGGAGGCCCTCCAAATTCAGGAACAGCACCGCGACAGGCTGCTCGCCGGCCAGTCGGACCAACAAATTGTGTACACCGTCGAACATCCGCCGACCATCACCATTGGTCGCAACGGATCGTTCACAAATATTGTCGCATCCCGCGAAGTGCTGGAGCGCATCGGCATGGAAGTGTTCGAAGTAGACCGGGGCGGTGACGTCACCTATCACGGTCCTGGCCAACTGGTGGTCTACCCGGTTTTGCACCTAGCGCCGTGGGGAAGTGACGTCGCGCGCTACGTGCGCATGCTGGAAGAGGTCGTGATCCGGGCGCTCAAGTCGGTGGGCATCGATTCGGACCGGTTGAACGGGTACCCTGGCGTCTGGATTGGCAATGAGAAAATTTGCGCCATCGGCGCCCGGATGCGCAGGCGCCCGAACGGAGAGTACGTCACGTCGCACGGACTCGCCCTGAATGTGTCGACGGACCTGTCGCACTTTCAGACCATCATTCCGTGTGGTTTGTCCGACAAGGGTGTCACTTCCGTGGAGAAAATTACAGGCGTGAAGCCGAGCATGGCGGAGTGGGAACAGCGCCTGCTCGGCTCGTTTGCCGATGTCTTTGAAGCAGACGTCGTCCCGGCGCCAAACCTGGCGTCGGGTGCGTAATGCGCTTCTGCACAAACTCCAGCAAAGAAGGAGAGGTAGGGCCGGCCATGTCCATCCGGGAGGAAGCCAATCGGTGGCTGGAAAAGACAGAAAACTTGGTGAGTAAACGCCCCGAACGCAAGCAGGAGTTCGTCAACGGTTCGGATATCCCGATTCAGCGACTGTACGGTCCGCTGGATGGAATACGAACGGACGAGGACTATTTGCAAAAACTCGGGTTCCCGGGCGAGTACCCGTACACGCGCGGGATTCAGCCGACCATGTACCGCGGCCGCCTGTGGACCATGCGGCAGTACGCTGGTTTCGGCTCGGCGGAGGAGACCAACCGCCGCTTCCGGTACTTGCTCGAGCAAGGTCAAACCGGGCTCAGCGTCGCATTTGACCTGCCGACGCAGATTGGCTATGACGCGGACCATCCGTTCGCGCGCGGCGAAGTGGGCAAAGTCGGCGTGTCCATTTCGTCTCTGCTCGACATGGAGACGCTGCTTCGCGACATTCCGCTGGACAAAGTCAGCACTTCCATGACCATCAACGCGCCGGCGTCGGTGTTGCTCGCCATGTACCTGGTCGTGGCGGAGAAACAGGGCGTGTCCTGGGACAAGGTGTCCGGCACCATCCAGAACGACATCCTGAAAGAGTATGTCGCGCGCGGCACCTACATTTTTCCGCCCAAGCCGTCGATGCGGCTGATTACTGACATTTTCGAGTTCTGCTCGCAGAGCGTGCCGAACTGGAACACCATTTCCATCAGTGGCTATCACATTCGCGAAGCGGGATCTACCGCAGTGCAGGAAGTCGCCTTCACCCTGTCTAACGCAATCGCATATGTACAGGCCGCCCTCGACAAGGGCCTTGCGGTCGACGACTTCGCGCCGCGACTGTCGTTCTTTTTTAATGCGCATAACGACTTTTTTGAAGAGATTGCGAAATTCCGCGCTGCCCGCCGCATGTGGGCAAAAATCATGAAAGAGCGGTTCGGCGCGAAACATCCAAAGTCCATGCAATTGCGCTTTCACACGCAGACCGCGGGCAGCACGCTGACCGCGCAACAACCCGACAACAACATCGTCCGCGTCACCGTTCAGGCGATGGCGGCAATTCTCGGCGGTACGCAGAGCCTGCACACCAACTCTCGCGACGAGGCGCTGGCGCTGCCGACGGAAGAGTCTGCGCGGATTGCGCTGCGCACGCAGCAGATTCTGGCCTACGAGAGCGGGATCACGGATACAGTCGATCCGCTGGCCGGCAGCTACTACGTGGAGTCGCTGACCGACGCCATAGAGGAGCGCGCCTGGAAGTACATCGACTACATTGATCAACTCGGGGGCGCCGTCGCGGCCATTGAGCAGGGCTACATGCAAAAGGAAATCCACAAAGCCGCGTACGACACGCAGCGGGCGATTGAGCGGGGCGACAAGGTGGTTGTGGGCGTCAATCGCTTCACCATCGAAAACGAGCCGCAACCGGAGATCATGCGCGTGGATCCAAGCCTTGGCCGCCGACAGGCGGAAGCGTTGGCCCGCTTGCGCAGCGAGCGCGCGGAGGAGCCGTGGCGACAAGCGCTGGCTGAGTTGAAGCGCTGTGCGGAGTCGGACCAGAACCTGATGCCGAGCATCGTCAACGCAGTTCGCGCGTACGCCACCATTGGGGAAATTTGCAACGTCCTCCGCGACGTGTTCGGGGAGTACCGCCCAGCCATCTTCTAGGGCGAGGATACCGTTTGGAGGTTGCCAGCATGCATCAACCGATTCGCGTATTAGTTGCCAAACCGGGACTCGACGGTCACGACCGGGGCGCGTTGGTCATTGCGCAAGGGCTTCGCGATCAGGGCATGGAAGTCATCTACACAGGGCTGCGCCAGACTCCGGAGCAGATTGTCGCAACAGCCATTCAGGAAGATGTCGCCTGCATCGGGTTGTCGAGCCTCTCCGGTGCGCATCTGGAGTTGTTCCCGGAAGTGGTGCGCTTGCTCAAGGAGCAGCAGGCCGATGACATTCTCGTCATCGGCGGCGGCATCATTCCAGAGGAAGATATCCCCGTCTTGCAGTCGCAAGGAATCGCGAAAGTCTTTACGCCGGGTACCACCATCGAGGAAGTGGCGGAATTCATTCGCGCCAACGTCCGATTGCGGGACCTGAACGAATCGCCGACACCAGTCACAGCGGTTCGGATTGTGGATCACATCGGCGTTGCGGTCCCGAGCATTGCGGACGCCGTCGCGTTTTACACGCAGCACCTCGGCCTCAAACTTACGCACGAAGAAGTGGTAGCGGATCAAAAAGTCCGGGTGGCCTTCGTTTCGGCGGACAACACGAACATCGAGCTGCTCGAACCGCTCGACGAGACCAGCCCGATTGCCAAATTTCTCGAAAAGCGGGGAGCGGGTGTACACCACGTCGCTTACCAGGTCGACGACATTCGCGCCGCCATCGCGGCGGCGAAGGCGGCGGGAATCCGCGTCCTCGACGAGGAGCCGCGGCGCGGTGCGCACGGCAAGTGGGTGGCGTTCCTGCATCCGAAGGACTGCCACGGAGTTCTGACAGAGTATTGTGAGCCAGCGAAGGCGGTGGATAACCAGTGATGGAAGACAAGATTTATGAACTGCAAGACCGCCGCCGCAAAGTGGAACTCGGTGGCGGGGACAAGCGCATTCTGCAGCAACATGAGAAAGGCAAGCTCACTGCGCGCGAGCGAATTGAACTGTTGCTGGATCCAGGCACGTTCCGGGAGATCAACCCGTTTGCCGCGACGCGCACGAAGTATTTTGGCATGGATGAAGTGGATGCGCCAGGCGAAGGCGTCGTCACCGGGTACGGAAAAATCGACGGCCGAACCGTATACGTGTTTGCGCAGGACTTTACTGTGTTTGGCGGGGCGCTCGGGGAGGTCCACGCGCAAAAGATTGTCAAGGTCATGGATCTGGCCGCGAAAAACGGCGCGCCCATTATTGGATTAAACGACTCCGGCGGGGCGCGCATTCAGGAAGGGGTCGTGTCGCTGGACGGCTACGGCCACATATTCTATCGGAACTCGATTTACTCGGGCGTGATTCCACAGATTTCGGTCATCATGGGGCCCTGTGCGGGAGGCGCCGTTTACTCGCCAGCCATCACCGATTTCATCTTCATGGTCGAGGGTACCAGTCAGATGTTTATCACGGGGCCCAAAGTGATTGAGACGGTGACGGGAGAGAAAATTACGAGCGAAGATCTCGGCGGTGCGAAAGTCCAACAGGCGGTCAGCGGGGTAGCCCACTTCACGGCCAAGACCGAAGAGGAAGTGCTGACAGAGGTCCGGCGACTGTTGAGCTTTCTGCCGTCCTCCCACAGCGAGCAGGTGCCGAGGCGTGAAGGTGAATACAACCTGTCTCCGGATGACGAGCTGTTGACCATTGTGCCCACCGACGGGACGAAAGTCTACGACGTGAAGGACGTCATCCGCCGCCTGGTCGACGACGGCGACTTCATGGAGGTTCAGCCGATGTTCGCCCGCAACGCGGTCATTGGTTTCGGGCGCATCGGGGGCTACACCGCCGGGTTTGTCGCGAACCAGCCGAAATTCATGGCCGGCGGGCTCGATATCGACTCCTCGGACAAGATTGCCCGCTTCATCCGGTTCTGCGACTCGTTCAACATTCCATTGATCACCCTGGAAGACGTGACCGGGTTTATTCCAGGCGTCAAACAGGAACACGGCGGCATCATCCGCCACGGCGCCAAGATCCTGTACGCCTACTCCGAGGCGACGGTGCCCAAGATCACGGTGATCCTGCGCAAGGCGTACGGCGGAGCGTACGTCGCCATGAACAGCAAGGCCATCGGCGCGGACTTGGTGTACGCCTGGCCCGCCTCGGAAATCGCGGTGATGGGACCGGAAGGAGCTGCGAACATTATCTTCGCGAAAGAAATCGCCGCCAGTCCGGATCCGGTTCGCACGCGCGCCGAACGCATTGACCAGTACCGGAAACAGTTCGCCAACCCTTACGTAGCGGCGGCTGCGGGGATGGTCGACGACATCATTGATCCGCGCGACACGCGGCGCATCCTGTTCGAAGCGCTGGAATTGCTCCGCCACAAGCAGGAGACGCGGCCCTCGAAGAAGCACGGGAACATCCCGCTCTGATGATTGCGTTTGACAAGCCCTTTGCCAGGTGACTGTGTTCAGCCACCGGGCAAGGGCTGTTTCGCTGTGACACCACAGTGTGACAAGAAACGAATTTGGAGGCACATTGGAATGAACGCAGAGTACATACGCGACTTATTTCTGGAACTGGTGCAAATCGACAGCCATTCGCTGGAGGAAGCAGCGGTCGCCAAGCGATGCGCAGATGAGTTGATAAAACTTGGGTTCACGGTCGAATTCGACGGGGCCGGCGAGGCGCTGGGGGGAACAACGGGCAACCTGATTGCCACATTGCCCGGTGACCCGTCACTGCCAGTACGCATGCTGGCCGCGCACATGGATACGGTTCGGCCGGGCAACGGGGTCAAGCCCCGTGTCGATGCGGACGGCGTGGTGTGGAGCGACGGCTCCACTGTATTGGGGGCGGACGATAAAGCGGGCATTACAGCTATCCTCGGCGCCGTGCGGGAAATCGTCGAATCCGGCGCGCCACACGGGACTATTCAGGTTGTGTTCACGATAGCGGAGGAAATCGGTCTGCAGGGTGCAAAACACATCGACCGCAGCAAGCTCAAGGCCACGATGGGCTTGTCGCTCGACTCCGGAGGCAACTTGGGCACCATCGTCATCGCGGGACCGACTCAGGTCAAGTGGAAAGCCGTGTTTACGGGCAAGGCTGCGCACGCGGGAGTCGCTCCCGAAAACGGGATCAGCGCCATCAAAGTGGCGGCGCACGCCGTGTCGAAAATGCCGCACGGGCGCCTGGACGCCGAAACGACGGTGAACATCGGCAGCTTTGTCGGCGACGGGCCGTCCAACGTGGTGCGCGACACGGTGCACCTGGCCGGGGAAGCCCGGAGCCGCAACGCTCGCCGGTTGTCGGAAGTGCTTGCGCAAATCGACCGCGTCTTCTCCGAAGTCGCGGCAGAGCACGGCGCCACCGTGCAGTTTGAGCACCAAAAGATGTACGACGGCTTCCGTTTCGAAGAGGACCATCCACTGCGCAAACGGATCGAATCCGCCATCCGGGCTGCGGGCTTTTCGCCCATCGCCGTGGAAAGCGGCGGTGGCAGTGACGCGAATATTTACACGAGCCTCGGCATTCCGACCATCAACATCGGCATCGGATATCTCGATATCCACTCGAAATCGGAACACGTTGCGCTCAAAGACATCGAAGGCGCGGCGCGAATCGCCGTGGAATTTTGCCGAGGCGAATAGCAAACAGGGAGGCTTGAACAAGACAGATGTCAAAGTATCGGGAAGAGACCGTCTCCAGCGACGTTCGGTTTGAAGGAAGAATGATCCGCCTCGAAGAATTGGTTGTCAAGTTGCCCAACGGCCGGACGTCGAGCCGCGAAGTGGTAAGGCATCCGGGCGCAGTGGCGGTCCTGGTGGAACCGCGGCCTGGAGAGGTGGTTCTGGTAACACAGTATCGGAAAGCGGCGGAGTGCGAACTGCTGGAAATCCCGGCAGGCAAATTGGAGCCGGGCGAAGCCCCGGAGGTGTGCGCCATCCGCGAACTTGCAGAGGAAACTGGGTACCGCACGTCACAGGTTCGACCCATCGCGTCCTTTTACACCAGCCCCGGGTTTGCCGACGAAGTGATTCACCTGTTCTACGTGGACCAAGTGGACGCTGGGAAGCAGCAGCTCGACGAGGATGAGTTTCTGGACGTGCACTTGTACACGCGGGAGGAGGTTGCACGCCGGATTGCGGACGGCCAAATCCGCGACGCCAAAACTTTAGTGGCACTGCTCTGGTGGTTGAATCGCGAGAAGGAGCGACAATGAACACGGTCTTCTGCGATTTTCACATTCACATCGGGCGCTCCCGGGGGCGCCCCGTCAAGATGGCCGCCGCGCCGTCGCTCACTTTGGAAAACGTGTTGAACCACGCCCGAATGCGCAAGGGTTTGGACGTGATCACCGTGATCGACGCGGTGACAACGCACGTGATCCAGGAGTTTGCAGACCTGGTCGCATCCGGGCGACTGGTGAAACTGCCGGACGGCGGTTATCAGCACGAGAACGGGCTTGTCGTATTGCTTGGATCTGAAATCGAAGTCGGAGGGCCGCAGGGAGGGGCGGCCCATTTCGGCGCGTGGTTTGGCGATTTGGACAGCGCCCGCGACTTTTTGGGCTGGCTGTCTGTGGTGCAGCGCAATCCAGGGTTATCTTCGCAGAGGATCCGCGCTGACGCCGAAACGCTGCAGGCGGAAGTGAAGGCGAGAGACGGGATCTTCACGGTTCACCACGCGTTTACGCCCCACAAGGGCCTGTACGGCAATTGCGTTCGCCATATGGGCGAGATGTTGGACCCCGCCCTCGTCGACGCAGTGGAACTCGGGTTGTCTGCAGATACGGACATGGCGGACTGCCTTCGCGAGTTGCGGGACTTTACCTTTCTGTCCAACTCGGATGCGCATTCGCTCGGGAAAATCGCGCGCGAATATAACGCCGTATCCGTGGTGCACGTCAGTTTTGCGCAAGTGGCCGATGCCCTTCACCGCCGACACGGGTGTTCGGTCGCAGCCAACTACGGTCTGCACGTAGAACTCGGAAAATACCACCGGACCCGTTGTCTGGACTGCGACTCCCTGTGGGAGATGGGAGCCTCCCAGTGTGCGTGCGGTAGTACCAAGAAGGTTGCCGGCGTGTACGACAGGCTCTGTGAGATTCGCGACACTGGCGAGCCGCTTCACCCCCCGCATCGGCCTCCCTATGTGCACCAAATTCCCCTCGAGTTCATCCCGGGCCTTGGCGCCAAGGCGTACGCGCGATTACTCGCCGCGTTCGGGACGGAAATGGCAGTGCTCCACAAGGCCACGGAGGAAGAGTTGGCGGAGGTCGTCGGCCTGGACCTTGCGCGGAAAATTGCACAGGCGCGAAGGGGCGACGTCCGCTTTTTGGCCGGAGGAGGAGGCCGCTTTGGCAAGCCAATCTTCTAATGCGGAGATGCCTGTCCTATTTCAGCTGATAGATACATAGAATGTAGCATCAGCGCTCATGTTAGGAGGGGACGGGCATGCGTGCCGCATTGCGCGGGATCCAGCAATCCAAACTGCGTCGCATTCGGGAAGTCATCCAGCGCACGGTCGAACCTCACCTGCACCTGTTCGCCTTTCTCACGGCGGTCGCCCTTTGCGGGCTCGTGTTTGGCGCAGCCGTCGC
>CAZYAH010000024.1:0-13843 GCA_964645595.1 uncultured Alicyclobacillaceae bacterium
TCCCCAATCTGCAACTTGGTCGGTGCCTTGGACAACTGCAGCGCTTGCGCATCCGTGTTGACCACGATAAATTCAACGCCTTCGATGCCGGACTCAATCATCCGGTTGACGGCGTTACACCCACCGCCTCCGACACCTACTACCTTTATCTTCGCCAATGGTTCAAAGTCCACGTCAAATTCCAGCATTACTGCTCCCCCTCATGCGTGTCCAGTGCACTCTGGCCTAGCTGATCAAATGAAATCCCGCAGCCAATCCTTAAACCGCGAAAACATTCCGCCACCGGTTTTCACCGGGCGAACAGGCGATGCGGTTTCGTAATGAACGTTGCGGAGATGTGACTTCAACGCATAGCCAATCATGCCGACTCCGTTGACAAACGACGGGTCGCGGACGCCAAGAAACTCCGGAACCGCCACGCGAACGGGCGCCCCGAGCTCCTCGGCCGCCAATTCGCTCGCTGCCTGCATGGCCATCACGCCGCCGTGGAGCACGTATCCGCTCGGCAAATCGTGCAGGTAACCCATCTTCTCCACTTCTTTGCGAACCAGTGAGAAAATCTCCTGCATCCGCGGCTCAATGATGGTGGCGAGGTCGTATTGGCTGTATTCGACTTCCTGATTGCTGCCGATTCGCGGAACTTTAAACCTTTCGTTCTCCGACGCAGCGCGTACCAGCGCGCAACCGTGGCGGAGTTTAACCTGTTCCGCGACGGCCGTCTGCGTCCGCAAGCCAATGGCCACGTCGTGCGTCACGTAATCGCCGCCCATCGGGATAATGCTTGTCCCGACGAGGGCGCCATTTTCAAAGATGGAGACCGACGTCGCACCGGCTCCGATGTCGACGAGCGCGACACCGAGCTTGCGTTCATCCTGAGACAGCGCAATCGTCCCTGCCGCCATGGGCAACAGAACCAGATTGGCCACCTCAATGCCAGCTCGTTCTACACAGCGCACCACGTTGTGAATCGCGGTCCGGCTTCCGGTGATGAGGTACGCTTCCACCTCGAGGCGAACGCCCAGCATGCCGCGCGGATCCACGATGCCTCTCAGACCATCGACAATGTACTCTTTTGCCACCACATCGATAATCTCGCGTTCTGGCGGCAACGCCACAACGCGCGCTTGTTGCAGCACCCGGTCCATATCTTCGTCGCCAATCTCCCGATCCGGAGACGATACGGCGACCACGCCATGACTGCTCTGCAGGTTGATGTGGTTGCCCGATATCCCGACGTAGGCCGACGAGATATGTATCCCGACCATGCGCTCTGCGTGGTCAACAGCTTCCTTGATGGACTGGACCGTCAAATCTATGTCTACGATGGATCCGTGGCGAATACCTTCTCCAGCCGCGGACCCAACACCAATCACGTTAATCGTGTTCCCGGCCTGTTCCCCAATGATTGCACGTACCTTAGAAGTGCCGATGTCTAGACTTACGATGTAATCCCCTTTGGCCAACCGAGTGGCACCTCCTTGACCACAAGTACACAACATGCTCCATTGCTATTTCCACAAGGATGGATAACAATCCTCTTTTTCGACACAAGTTTTTTTTGCAACAGAAATATTTCCAGTTTTATTCATTCCGCTTTTACTCAGCGATTCCCGTCCTTGTGGCGCTTCGTCCCCATCCGGTTGAATGCAATTCGGCGAATGACAGCGATATTTTGAAACAGACGAACACCGAACGCGACGACGGCTGCCAGGTACAGGTCCACGCCCAGCTGCACCCCGATGTACGCTAACAGCGCCGCAACGAGCGTATTAAAGAAAAACCCGGTGATGAACACCGCACCGTCAAACGACTTCTCGAGGCTGGCCCGGACACCGCCGAAAACCGTATCCAGCGCAGCGAGAATGGCAATCGACAAATAGCTCGAATAGGCGACCGGAATGTCTACGTTCGCCACTAAACCGATGGCAACCCCGAGAACCAGTCCAATCACTGGCAGCCATATCATCCGTTATTGACCTCCTTCGCCCAGTGTCCGGGCAATGAACCTTTGTACCTGGGTACGGTAACGCCGTTTGGGCCAGGATATTCCTTGATAATACAATCCTCTTGCATGGACCGCAGACCGTCGGCCACGCTGTACAGCGTGAGGACCGCCTTCATCTTGTCGATGTCCCCCACGGCCGTTATGACGTAGGGCATGGTTATGGGAACCGTGTTGACCTGCAACACGGCAGAGGACGAGTCATAGAGGGGTACCACCCGGATGGACGAAGTCGTCACAAGGCGCTGGCCGTTGATGCTGATTGCCTTGGCCCCGTTGGCGAACAGGTAGTTCACAATCAAACCGATTTCTTGGTCGGCGATGAGGTCGAACAGTCCCGCGGTATCGCTGTCGTGAGGCAGGTTCGGGTTGTACTGTATCTTGATGGTAATCCCGGGACCCGTGACACTGGTCAGACCTGCTGCAGCTTCGACAGACTTGGCGTCTTGCTTGAGCGCGTCGAGCAGCTTGGAGTTTTCGCCGGCGGAGTTCTTGTATTTCAACAACAGTGCATTCTGCTTGGCAATCTCTTCTTCGAGAACTTTGTTTTCCTGCAATTGTTCCTGGATTTGCGTCCGCAAATCCACGTAGCTGGTCAATTGGTCGGATGACGACTGTGGACGCGATGAGATCTGCACAGTCAACATAAAGCCAATTGCCGCACTGATTCCGGTCAAAGACCATATGAACGCGTTTCTTTTCATGCACAGCTCACCTCCACAGAGTCCATCCTACAAACCGTTCATGTTCAGCCGCCGACAGCGTGTGACACCAGAGGAGAGCGACAGGTCACTCGGTACTGGAGGGCGATACAGAGCCGGTGAACGGCGGCATTTTGATGGTTTGCACCATTTGCGGATCCGACACGTCGACACCTCTGCTCCGCAGCAAGTCGAGGATGCCACCGGGCATCGTGAGAGTGGACTTCAGCGTGTGCGGGTCACCGATGGCTTCAATTGTAAATGGCGCCCCGATGCGGTGGTCGTTGACGCGGACAACCGGCCCGGTGCAAAACACACCGGATGTCGCCACGACGCGGTAGCCGTTGATGGAAACCGCCTCGGCGCCAGCGGTAAAGAGTTCGTTGATCACACTGCGGATATCCCAGTCGTGGGTGAGGACCTTCTCCGGATTTGAACCGGACGCGGCCGTTCCATCCATCAGGGTCACGCGGATTCCCGGGCCCTCGACCGCGCTGATTCCAGCCAGAATCCGCTCGTCTTCCAGAGTTTGCTCCGTCTCTTGAAGAAATTTGTTGGATCCGACAGATTTTTGCTCAAAAGCAGCGATTTGGTTTGTAATATCCTGCAGTTGTTTCTGCGCTTTGGCGTTGGCGTCTTTCAAGGCAGACAGTTGCGCCAACATTTTCTTCTGTTCCGTGTCCGCCGGCGAATACCCGACATCTCCACGAGCTTCCAACTGCTGTTTGTACTGGAGGGAGATCATGAACCCGAGCACCGTGGCGACCACCGTTAGGGACAACGTCAGTTTCGTTCGGGTGGAGATCACGTCAATTCCTCCTCTCGGATGGACTTGGAAACGGAGTATATCGGTACGGCGGACCACCTGTCATATCAATCAATCCCGGAGCGTAACCCTTGCTTTGAAAATAGGCTACCGCGCTGTCAATTTCGCCCATGGAAGCAACAATCGCGTCTGCCTTGCAGTCGGCCGCAAAGTGATTGATGAGGTAAATGGTCGCAACTCCGTACTTGTTCAAGTGGATCTCCGAAATCTCATTCAATTCTTCCCGTGGTATTTTCGCCAGTTGAGTACATACGCTCGCAATCGCAGGAGCAGGTACGTTTCCGGTTACAGGGCGGTCGATTCCGTCCGCAGTCAACAGCGGCCAGGAAAAACCGACGCGGCTGGCGGCCGTTCCGTACACCTTCCCGTCGCTCAGCAATTGATAAAACTGGCCTCCCGTTTCGAGTACAGCGACCACCGGTTTCTCCTTGATCTGGAGCGTCACCGTTCCAGACAGGTAGTCCACTTGCACGTCCACGGAGTCGACTCGGGGCTCTGCGGCGCGCACCATGTCTTGCACATGGCCGCCGTTCACTTGCCACAAGCTCATGCCTTTTTCCACTTGGCTCGCCTGGACGATGTCACTTTGAGGCACCGATGTATTTCCTTTCACGACAACCTGGCGGACTCTGGTCAAAGGGGACTCGAGAACCATGACGATCCCGATAAACAGGAAGAAACCAATCACGAGGATGCGTGTTCGGGTTTTCCTCTTGCGAGTTCTCTCGAAGGCGCTTGTATCACGTGTGCTCCGCAAAGGCTTGTCCTCCAGTGATACGGCTCGATGCCAATGACAGCGGCTAATAAGGGGTCTCCCCACACAATTTGACGAGAGGAAGGCGGTCAGTGTTTCACCGCCTTCCAAATGTCTGCAAACGTGGAGCCAGCAGTGTATTCGACCAATCCACACTCTCTATTCTTTGTCGAGAGATACGAGAGGACACTCTACACGGGTGATGTCTGCGCCCAAGTCGCGCAGGTAGACGTCGAACTGTTGATAACCACGGTCGACGTGGTGCAATCCTTCCACGCGTGTCGTGCCTTCCGCCATCAAACCGGCAATCACCAGCGCGGCTCCGCCGCGCAAATCCGTGGCTTCCACCGCAGCCCCCGACAACCGGTCGACGCCGCGGACGACCGCGGTATGCATGTCGACCGAAATGTCAGCGCCCATGCGGCACAGTTCGGTTACGTGCTTGAAGCGGGCTTCAAACACGTTTTCGCGGATTAGGCTGGTGCCCTTTGCCACAGTGAGCGCCGCCATCAAAGGGGCTTGCAGGTCGGTTGGGAAGCCGGGATAGGGTGCCGTTCGCACGTCGACCGCCTGCATCTTCGCCGAACATTCAACCGTAATTATATCACGGGCAGCATCTACCCGCACACCGCTCGCCCGCAGCTTGGAAATCAACGCCCCCAGGTGGGCGGGATTCGCGTTCGTGAGTGTCACGCGACCACGCGTGACGGCTGCTGCAATCAGAATGGTACCGGCCACAATTCTGTCCGGTATGATCTTGTACCTGGCTCCATGCAGGTGGTGCACTCCCTGAATATAGATGGTGTCTTCTCCGGCACCCTCGATGTTTGCACCACAGCAGTTGAGGAAATTTGCCAAATCCACTATTTCTGGCTCTCGGGCCGCATTTTCGATGACCGTCACACCGTCGGCAAGCGCAGCCGCCATAATCAGGTTTTCGGTCGCGCCCACGCTCGGAAAGTCGAGCGTGATGGACGTGCCAAAGAGTCGGTTGGACGTGCAGCGCACGGAACCGTGCTTTTCCTCGATGCTCGCCCCCAACGAGCGCATCCCGCGGAGGTGAAAGTCAATCGGCCGCTGGCCGATGACGCATCCTCCCGGCTTAGACAACCGTACTTCGCCGAAGCGGGCGAGCAGCGGCCCCATGAGAAAAATCGAAGACCTCATCTTGCGCATGTAATCTGCTGGAACGTTGGTCGAGGAGATCTGTTGCGGATGGACGGTCACCACATCCCCGGTTCGCTCCACCTTCGCCCCAAGCAGGCGCAAGATATCGATCATCACTTTCACGTCTTCGAGATCCGGCACTCCCTCCACGACGCAGGTGTCTTCCACCATGACGGTCGCAGCGAGAATCGGGAGCGCCGCGTTTTTCGCCCCGTAGATCTGTGTCTCCCCTATCAACGGGCGGCCGCCTCGTATTTCAAATGCATCCACACCGGTCACCTCCCCGCGGCAGGTTCACCCACCAAGCGCACTTCCGTCTCCAATTGAATCTGGTACTTCGCATTGATGGTTTCCTGGACGTGGCGCATCAACCAAAGTACGTCCTCCGCCTTGGCATCTCCCAGGTTTACGATGAAATTCGCATGCTTCTCGCTGATTTGTGCGCCGCCCTTGCGGAGTCCTTTGAGACCAGCCGCCTCAATCAAAGCTCCGGCGTGTGCGCCAGGCGGATTGCGAAACACAGATCCACAGTTCGGCATAGACAACGGCTGTGTCCGGGCTCGCCGCAGCGACCATTCTTTCACCCTCGCCAACAGTTCGTCGCCATTGGCGGGATGCAGCTGGAAGGCGGCGCGCAGGACAATTTGCGGATGGTCCTTCAGAATGCTGTACCGGTAGGAGAATTTGAGGTCTTGGTTGGACAGGCGGTGAATATTTCCCGCGCTGTCGAGGACATCGGCCCACAGCAAGACGTCCCTCACTTCTCCTCCGTGTGCGCCAGCGTTCATCATGACCGCACCGCCGACACTGCCCGGAATCCCGGTGGCAAATTCAAGGCCGCCGAGATTGTGACGAATGGCCATGTGCGCTGCCGAAACAAACGAACGGCCTGACTCTGCAACCAGAATGTCGTTGTCAAAATACGCAGCAGCGAAGTTGTCGTGCATCTTGATGACGATGCCGCGAATGCCTCCATCCTGAACGAGCAAGTTGGAGCCGCGCCCAATGACCGTCCAGGGCAGACCGAGCTCTGCGGCCGCAAGAACCGCTCCGCGGACTTCCTCCACGGTCTTCGGGCAGACAAATATGTCTGCCGGACCCCCAATTCTCCACGTCGTGTGGCGAGACATGGGTTCCTCGAAACGGACATCCTTTACGTTGTATTTGCCGAGGATGTCCAGTACTCTCTGCGAATTCATCTTCTAACCTCCACGTAAGCCAACCAACGGTTGACGCCTGCGCCCAGGCCTGTAAGGCATCATATGGCGCCACCTTGCATTCGGTGATTGGATGGTTTAGTGTGTTCTTCCTCTCCGCCGTTCAGCGGCGCTTGCGCGGACGGCTGTTTACAGCTTCCTGTACTAACTGATACAGTCGCTCCACCGCGTCCGGAGTGCCCAAATTCTTGGCCGCCTGGCGGAGTGAATCTCCCTCGTCCGTAGTCAAGATCTGCGTCAGCGCCGTCCACAGTGTGTCCGGGGTGAGATCTTTTTCGCGAATCATTCGTGCAGCGCCGCGGTCCATCAGACGTTTCGCATTTTCTTCCTGGTGGTTCGCGGTGACGTACGGAGATGGAATCAAAATCGACGGAACGCCGAAAGAACAGATTTCTGCCAGGGTGGAACTACCCGCGCGCGTCACCACAGCGTGCGCCTGCGGCAACAAGGCGGGCATGTCGTGGATAAAAGGCAGGATTTGCACATTGTCCGGAATCTGTGCAACTTTGGATTTCACCGTTTCGAAGTGCTTCTCTCCGGTGACGTACAACAGCTGCCAGTCAGGCCGCTGGGAGAAACGCGGAATCAACTGCACCAGCACCTCATTGACCGTCTCCGCCCCGCGGCTCCCGGCAAAGCAGAGAATCAGCTTCTTCTCCGCGAGAATGTGGTACGTGTTGCGCGCGCGCGCCATGTGCTCGGCATTGACTTCCCGAACTTCGCTGGCGCGCGGGTTCCCGGTCAAGACAACCCGATTCGCCTTCGGAAAAAAGCGTTCCGTACCCGGAAACGAGACGGCCACGCCGTACGCTTTGCGCGCACACAGTTGATTGGTCAGCCCGGGCCGCGCATTGCCCTCCCAGACGACCGACGGAATGTCCATGGACGCTGCGGCAAACACCACGGGCAATGTGACGTACCCGCCGGTACCCACCACAACGTCCGGGCGGAACGTCCGCAACAGCTGCTTCGCCTTGCGATAACCGCGGTAAGTCTTCCACGCTGTCTTCAGCCCGGAGAGGCTCAATTGGCGCTTCAGCCCGGCCGCAGGAATTGCTGCGAACGGGATCTCTGTCCGCCCTACCAAATCCTTTTCCAGCCCGTTTTCAGAGCCAATATACAGTACCTCAACAGAATCCAGGACGCGCTCCATATACCTTAACAGCGTCAGGCCAGGATAAATGTGCCCCGCTGTTCCACCACCAGTCAATATCACGCGCATGCTCTCACCTCAGCAGCGTTCATCAAAAAGCCCTCAGCTATCCATGATAGCAGAGGGCCAACCGGTCCCGCTAATGGAATTGTCCAGAAGCCGCCTTATTGGACGGACTGGCTGGAGATATTGAGGAGGATTCCGACCCCTGTGAGCATCAATGTCAGGGATGAGCCGCCAGCGCTGATGAACGGCAGCGTAATCCCCGTCGCCGGGATGGATCCGGTGACCACTCCGACATTGATAAGCACCTGCACGGCAATCATTCCCGTGATCCCCGCAGCAAGCAGCGAGCCGAATTCGTCCGGCGCAAAGATTGCAGCCCGGATGCCGCGCCACACAAGCACCGCAAACAGCGCCAATACCGTGGCACCGCCGAGAAAGCCGAGCTCCTCGCCGAGAATGGAGAATATGAAGTCAGTCTGTGGTTCCGGCAGGTAGAGGTACTTTTGCCGACTGTTGCCGAGCCCAAGTCCGACAAGGCCACCGGATCCGAGCGCGTACAGCGACTGAATGATCTGATACCCTTCTTCCAAAGGGTGTTTCCACGGGTCCAGAAATGCCACGATTCGGTCCACGCGGTACGGCGCCATCGCGACCAACCCAGCAAAGCCCACCAGGCCCGCACCTCCGAGCAGTCCGAGGTGAGTCATCCGGGCACCGGCGACGTACATCAGGATAATGGTCGTGCCCATAATCACCACGCTCTGCCCCAGGTCCGGCTCAAGCATAATCAACCCCACGGCCAGCAATGCGATAAACAGCGGCGGCAAGAAGCCACGCCGAAACGAGTGCATCCGATCCTGAGCGTCAGCCAAAAAGTGAGCGAGAAAGAGAATCAAGGCCAACTTGGCGAACTCGGAGGGCTGAATTCCGAACGATCCGATGCCGAGCCACGCCCGCGAACCGCCGCGCACCGCGCCGATCCCTGGAATCAGCACGACGACGAGGAAGAGGAACGCCGCAATCGCGAGCCGAGGCGCCCACTCGCGCAGTTTATGGTAGTCGATGTTGGCCATCACGAACATCAACACGAGCCCGAGTCCTGCCCACATTAACTGGCGCTTGACGTAGTAAAACGAGTCGCCGAAATTTTTGGCGGAGAGCACGGAACTCGCACTGTGCACCATCACCAGGCCAATGCACAGCAGAGCGAGCGCAACGGCGACTATGACGTAATCGATACTTCCCTTCGTACGCAGCAACGCAGAGCCGCACCTCCTCAGCGAGTCGGGCGAGGCCTGGACGGTCTGTCCTATCGCCTGACGCTACAGTGTATGCACGGCTTGCTTGAAGATTCGTCCACGTTCTTCAAAGGACGAAAACATATCCCAACTCGCACATGCAGGCGAGAACAGCACAACGTCTCCAGTCTGCGACCGCTGCGCTGCGCGGCGCACCGCCTGTTCCACCGTCGCCACCAGTTCCACGTCGTCAATTCCGGCCAGTTCGCACACAGCGGCCAACCGCTGAGCAGACTGTCCGAGCAACACCGCAGCGCGCACCCGTCCCGAGAGCTCCGGGACGAGCACGTTGAAGTCGTCGCCGCGGTCTAAACCGCCGGCAATCCAAATCACGTTGCCTGCAAACGACCGTAAGGCGCGAATCGCCGCGGTTGGATTGGTGGCCTTCGAGTCGTTGTAGTAGTCGACGCCGCCGACAGACCGGACAAATTCCAGGCGGTGTTCGATTCCCTGGAAGCTGGTGAGGACCTTGCGCACAGCCTCCGGTGGAGCGCCTGCCCACACTGCCACGGCCGTGGCCGCCAAGGCATTCTCCAGGTTGTGCTCGCCCTTGAGAGCGAGCGACGATGTCGGCATCAGCCGCATCTCCTCATCCCCGCGCCGAATGACAATGTGCCCGTCCTCGACAAAAACCCCTTGCGGCACGCGTTGGCGGCGGCTGAACCAGACCACCGAGGCGTGAATCTGCGCCGCGCGATCCCGGATTTCCGATTGGTCGTAATTGAGCACCGCGACGTCTCCTGCGCCCATGTTGCGAAACAGGCGCCACTTCGCGTCGACATACGCTTCATAGGTCTCGTGGTAATCCAAGTGGGCAGGGTACAGGTTTAGCAGCGCAGCTACCTTCGGGTGCAAGGTTTCCGTGCCGAGCAACTGAAAGCTGGAGACCTCCAGCACAATGGGTTGGTCGGGTTGCAAGAGAGGCACAACGCCGGACAAAACCCTCCCGATGTTGCCCGCCACCATCGGGTTCATCTCTGCTTCCGCCAGCATCTCGCCGACCAGCGTGGTCGTGGTAGTCTTGCCGTTGGAACCGGTAATGACGTACATGGGGGAACGGATGAACCACGATGCGACTTCAATCTCGGTATAGATGGGGATGCCGCGTTGTTCGGCTTCCTTCAGCAGGGGAACAGAGTAGGGGATTCCTGGATTCTTCACAATGAAGTCGGGTTGCTCGTCGAGGAGGGACAACGGATGCCCGCCGAACACGAGGCGAGCGCCGAGCGCGGCCAGTTCGTCTGCAGCAGGCTCCGACTCGCCGCGTTGCCTCCGCTCGTTGACGGTGACTTTGCAACCGTTTGCCAACAACAGTTTCGCCACGGCTTCGCCGCTCTTGGCGAGGCCCATCACCAACACGTTTTGCCCTTCCTTAAGCGTCATGCTCTATCGCTTCCTTCATTCGTGTTTACCGGGACAACAAGGCAAGGCTGCCGAACGCAGTGAGGAATGTGAACAGCCAAAAGCCGATGACCACTTCCCACTCCGACCACCCAGACAGTTCAAAATGATGGTGGAGCGGGCTCATGCGAAACACGCGCCTGCCGAACGTCTGAAATGCGAATACCTGAATGATAACCGACAATGTCTCAATGACAAAAACGAGACCAAACAAGATCAGCCCGAGCTCCGTGTGGGTGAGTACGGCGACCATCGCCAAGGCTCCGCCAATCGCTAAAGATCCAGTGTCGCCCATGAAAACTTTCGCAGGATGGCGGTTGAAAACCAGAAACCCGAGCAATGCGCCGACCATGGCCGCGCAGAACAGGGCGACATCGTACTCCGTGTGCCAGTACGCGTAAAAGGCATAGGCTGCAAACACAATGGCAGCTGTCCCGCCGAGGAGCCCGTCCAGCCCGTCGGTGAGGTTTACTGCGTTCGTCGTCCCAAGGAGAACCAGCAGCAGGAACAGCACGTAGAAAATCCCGATGGTCCAAACGACGCCGGTGAACGGAACGCGGATCTGGAACGCCTCGGAATTCCCCTGCCAGAGCACCCACAAACCGGCAAACAAAGCCAGTGTGGCGATGCACTGAAACAGGAGTTTTTGCTTCGCCGTCAGGCCCAGGTTGCGCTTCTTCACGACCTTGATGAAGTCGTCGGCAAAACCGATGATGCCAAACGCGACCGTGGCGAACAACAAGAGCAGGATGTCCATGCTGGAAAAGCTGAACTTAAGCGTCGTGAGGGCGAGAGCCAGGACAATCATGATCCCGCCCATCGTCGGCGTACCGCTCTTGACCTGGTGGTGCTTCGGCCCCTCTTCGCGCACTCGCTGGCCGAACTTCAACCGGTGCAAAACTGGAATGCAGATTGGACCAAGTAGTACAGCAATGGCAAAAGCCGCCCCAGCCGTTAACAGGAGCGCCTGAATATCCATGAGAGATCCCCTTC
This sequence comes from uncultured Alicyclobacillaceae bacterium, assembly GCA_964645595.1. Classification (GTDB taxonomy): domain Bacteria; phylum Bacillota; class Bacilli; order Alicyclobacillales; family Alicyclobacillaceae; genus Alicyclobacillus_A. Next base: position 11,519 of record CAZYAH010000024.1, read on the forward strand.
CTCAATCACTGTCGCAACTGACGAATCGCAGATGCTGCCTCTTCCCGGTCATCGAAGTGAAGTTTCTCCGCGCCGATAATCTGATAGGTTTCATGCCCTTTGCCAGCGATGAGCACTACGTCGCCGGGCTCTGCCAGAGAAATGGCTTGGCGGATGGCTGACCTCCGGTCGACAACTCGCGCATACTTCGCTTCCGTTCCTTTCACGCCGGCCTCCATGTCGTCGAGAATCGCCTCTGGGTCCTCCGTCCGCGGATTGTCGCTCGTCAAGATGGTCCAGTTGCTGTACCGCGTCGCAATTTGGGCCATGAGCGGGCGCTTTCCTTTGTCGCGGTCCCCGCCGCAGCCGACGACGGTAATGATGTGACGCGGGGCAAATTCGCGCACCGTCAAGAGCGCATTCTCCAGGCTGTCCGGCGTATGGGAGTAGTCCACCAGGACGGTGAACGGCTGGCCAGCGCGGACCTTCTCCAGGCGGCCCGGTATCCCCGGAACGCGACGCAGCGCGTCGACGGCGGTCTGCAGAGGAACACCTTCAATGAGTCCCACGGCGATGGCTGCCAGCGCATTATAGACATTGAACCGCCCCGTCAACTCCATGTCGACGTGGGCATCCCCGGCAAAGGTGTGGACGTCAAAGGAGACACCGTCCGCGGTGACCTGGACCGCTCGCGCGCGGACGTCGGCTTCGCTGTCGATGCCGTAGGATATCCATTCTACCACTGTCTGCCGCTTGAGGTAGTCAAAAGCGGGATCGTCGGCGTTCAACACTGCGTACGAAGAGCTGGCCACGTCGTCTCCGTACTCGTTTCCCAACCGCGAAAACAATTTGCCTTTGGCTTCGCGGTAGTTCTCCATTGTGCCGTGAAAATCCAGGTGATCCTGGGTGAGATTTGTAAAAACGGCCACATGGTAACGAGTACCCGCCACCCGGTGCAGTTCCAGCGCGTGGGACGAGACTTCCATGACGCCGTGGGTGCAACCGGCTTCCACCATTTCATGCAAAATCCCCTGTAATTCTACCGCCTCCGGTGTCGTGTTGACCACCTCGACGGTCTGTCCCTTGATCCGCTTGCCGATTGTCCCGTACAGGCCGACGGAGTATCCGGCATGTTGGAGGATGGACTCTATCAAGTGCGTGACCGTCGTCTTCCCGTTGGTTCCGGTCACGCCCACCATGCGCAACTTGCGCGAAGGATGGCCGTAGAACCGACTGGCGAGGACAGCCGCGGCAAACCGCGTGTCGGGGACAATCACTTGCGGTATTTGAACTTCCGGAATCGGTTGCTCGACGAGGACTGCTGCGGCGCCTTTGCGAGCGCATTCGGCGACAAACGCGTGTCCGTCCACCGTATGCCCCCGGATGGCCACAAACAGCGCGCCCGGCACCAGGCGGCGCGAGTCTGCCGTGATGGCCGAGACCTCCACGTCCCTGGCATTTTCAATGCGGTATTTCAACAACGGCGCCACCAGTTGGCGCAACTTCATGATGTCTGCCTCCTTGCCATGATCACTCGACCGTAATTGCAAGTACAAAGAGGGACACGGTGAATGCCCCTCAGCATCATCATTGCCCAATCTATTGGTTTTCGGATGGCTTGTCAATTGAACCTGGCGGCTCGTTCCCGAGATATAGCCGGACCGTCGAGTTGTCCGGAACCTTGGTTCCACCAGCTGGCGACTGCCACACCACGTATTTGCCGGTCCCTCGCACCTCCGTCTTGAGGCGCGCGCCACTTTGCATCGCAGTGCGCACTGCGTCAGGCATGGTCATACCGACAAAATTCGGAACTTCCACCTGTATGGGATCCCCGTAACGCGGCTTCTTCGGCAGCCCTTGACTGGTGGGTTGGACGCCCATGTACTGCAGACTGTCGGCGAGAATGCGCCCGACAATGGGGGCCGCGATGACCCCGCCGAATACCGGTTGGTTGTTTGTCGGCCGCGGATAGTCCACCGCGATGTACGCGACCAGGCGCGGATTGTCTGCTGGTGCAATGCCCATAAACGAGACGATGTAGTGGGATGGATCATACCGGCCGTTCACGGCGACCTGCGCCGTGCCCGTCTTACCGGCAATCCGGTACCCTTCCTTGTAGGCGCCACCGCCAGATCCGCGCGCTACAACACTCTCCAGCGCGCCCAGCACTTGTTTGGCCGTGCTCTCCGAGATGACGCGCCGCACCGCTTCGGGCTGCACCGTCTGGACTACTTCGCCAGTATCGTGATCCACAATCGCCTTGACTACGTGAGGTTTCATCAATATGCCGCCGTTGGCCACGGCGCAAACCGCCATCACCTGCTGGATAGGGGTCACCGACACCCC
>CAZYAH010000025.1:0-13708 GCA_964645595.1 uncultured Alicyclobacillaceae bacterium
GCTTGACATTCGCGGCCACACCGTCGATGAAGCAACGCCCATCGTGGACAAATACCTGGACGATGCCGTTGTGCACGGACTGGCGCGCGTGACGGTTATCCACGGGAAGGGAACGGGCGCGCTGCGCGACGGAATTCGCCGCCATCTTGCGCGCCATCCACACGTGAAGTCCTGGGCGCCGGGCGGCCCCGGCGAGGGGGGCGACGGAGCCACTGTGGTGGAACTAAAGTGAATCGCCGCCTCTAGGAGCTTGCCGACGGCCGCAGAGCAAGTTGAATGCGCCGACGTACATGGACGAAAAAACCCGCCTCATTTCTTGTGAGGCGGGTTTTTGCACTCGTTTACGGCACTACGACCGTGACCGGTAATGATCCACGCGCGGCCAGAGAATGTCCGGGAGTCCCCCGTCGCTTTCGGTACCCGCTGATCCAGTGCTGTGGTTGCCTGGTGCGACTTGATTCCCCGGATTTCCGGCGCCACCATTGCCATTCGAACTGTCGCCGAATCGCACCGAGACAGGCTGCGAGGGCGGCGAAACACCGCGATTCGAAACAGCGAACACCTCGTAGTACACTTGTGTCGCCCGGGCGGGAACGGTGTTGTCCACGTACGTCGTGTTCGTTATCGGCCCCGCAATATTCATGTACGGGCCGTCCGGAGAGGTGGAACGCCACACGGTGTACCCTTTTGCTCCGTTGACGGCCGTCCAGGCGAGCTGCACCGACCCGGACTTGTCGGCCACCGCTTGCAGTATGCGCGGCGCCGGCAGTGTATTAATTTTCCCGGTCGTTGGACCTTGCAACACGGTACCGCCGCGCGGGTCAGGCTGGGTGGGAACGTATTCTCCCATATCCGCTGTGACAACGCCTGCTTTGTATCCATCCGGAGGAAGGATGAATACACCTTGCCGGATTTCACCGGGTGGCGTGTTCGTGGTGGCCAGGTACTTTTTCCCGTGAACCACCGTGTAAAGCGCTGTCACATGCACTTTGCACGTTGCGTTTGGTTCCGTGCCGACCTTGAACAGTTCGGTGTACACGTCGTGCGCTTCGTTGCACAGGTCGGTCGGGAGTTGTCCAGACTTCTTGCACACCTGGACGGCTGTGATGCCCGGCGGCTTCGGGAACGGCTGCGTCGGCGGATCCTTCTTCAGAATGGGATCCATCATCTTGTTCCACAGCGTGAACTTCAGGCTGTACCAATTGTACGGCCAAGTATCAATTTTTTCCTTGTAGTCGTAACCCATCCAAATACCCATGGTGTACTTCTGCGTATATCCGATGAACCAACCGTCCCGGTAGTCGTCGGTGGTACCGGTTTTCCCGGCGATGTAGTAGCCTGGGAAGTGGCTGCCAATTTGGGTCGCCGTACCACCTGGCGCGTACACGACATCGTGCAGAATGTCGGTCATGATGTACGCCGTCTGTGCGGAAAACACGTTGTGCGCTTCCGGTTTGTGCTGGTACAGCACGTTGCCGTTTCGGTCCGTCACTTTCTCAATCACATAGGCCGGGCGCCACACACCCTGGTTGGGGAACACGGTGTACGCGCTCGTCATCTGCTGCACGGTCAATCCGTATTTCATCCCGCCGATTGCGGTGGCTAAGTTGTTTAAATCGTCGGCGACCAGCGTCGGCTTCCCTTGCAGCGTCTTGGACTGCGGCGTAATTCCCATCTTGGCCAGGTACTGGCCGGCGACCTGCGGATGGATCATGTCCAGCACGCGAATGGCTGGCACGTTCCGGGACTCAATCAGCGCCTGCCGGACTGTCATGATACCTGCCCAGCCGGGCTCGGCATCCCTCGGAGACCACGGCCCAGATCCGCTCGGATAGGTCACGGGCGTGTCCGCCAGCGGTGTGGCTGCTGTAATCTGGTTCATCTCGAGTGCGGGACCGTAGTCCAGCAGCGGCTTGATGGATGAGCCTGGTGACCGGGCGATGTTCGAGTGGTCGACAAACCACTGGTCGTAGTTTCGCCCGCCGCCGATGGCGAGAATGCCGCCGGTCTGGTTGTCAATCAACGTCACGCCAGCCTGGTACAGGTCCATCAACTGCTTTCCGTTCTTGTCCCGAATCGGTTTGCCAGTCTGCTGGTCGACCGCTGGCTTGGTACTGCCTTTAAACAGCTGTTTATCCTTGAGGACGTTGTCCACCGCGTCCTGGTCGTCCGTGTCAATCGTTGTGTAGATCTTGAACCCGGCAGTCGGGAGCGCGGCTTCCGCGTCCGCAACCGTGTCGTACTTGCCGGCTTCGACCAGGTATTTGGCGACCAACGGCTTGACGTTGTCATCCAGAACGTACGGATACTTCATGTACGTTGTCCGCGGTTTCTTGATCTCTTTGGTGACATCCACTTTCAGCGCGTCTTCGTACTGCTGTTGCGTAATCATGCCGTTCTCGAGCATCTGTTCGAGAATGTAATGTTGGCGCTGAACCGTGTTTTGTGGATGTTCGTACGGCGAAAACAGCGACGCGTTGTTCGGTATCGCCGCCAGGAAGGTCGCTTCCGGCAGCGTCAGGTCCTTGACGTCCTTGTGAAACATAATCTGCGCCGCCGCCTTGACGCCGTACACGTTGTTGTTGCCCATCCGACCCATGTACACCCAGTTCATGTAGTCGGTCAGGATTTCGTCTTTCGTGAGCAAGTTGTTGACTTTGATGGCCAAAGCGATTTCCTGGATTTTTCGCTTGGCCGTGCGCTCCTGTTCCGGAAAGAGTGCCAGCTTCACGGTCTGTTGCGTGATAGTGCTGGCGCCGCTGACGATCCGGTGGCCCATGACGTCCTGAATGGCCGCCCGGACAATCGCCATTGGATTAATCCCGATATTGCTGTAAAAGGTCTTATCCTCCGCCGCGATGAACGCGTTGACGAGGTAGGGCGAGACCTGCTTGACCGAGGCAATCGGTTGGCGGTCGCCATCGGCCGCAAATTTACCAATGACCTTCCCGTGCCGGTCGTAGACCACCGTCGGTTCACTGAGATTGGTGAAAGTCTCCGCAGTCACGGAAGGCAGGCCTTTCAGCATGGAGGTCACATACCCCGCCGCTGCACCAATCAACACGGTGGCACACCCACCGACGCCCAGACCAAGGTAGCCGAGGATGCGCAGAAACGGTCTCTTCCGTTCACGTTTCGCAGCCCTGGCGCGCTTGCGGTCTGTCGCAGTGCTGTCGTGGGAGGGCGGTTTTGAGCGGTTCCCCATATGGTTCACTCCTCTCACGGGAAGATTATAGCATACGTCCCACTCGCTTCTTTGTCCCGCTGTTATTTGAAGTGATGCAGGTCGCAGTGTGAGCCCCCCAAACCGCCAATTGACGGTGTACACTAGCGTTTGTTATACTGACGCAAATTCATACTGTGCCAATGAACAAGGTTTCGTACGCGAGTTGCGTCGTTTCAGAGAGTCGATGGCAGGTGCGAATCGGCCGCGGGCTCGCGGAAATTACGCCTTGGGAGGTGTGTCGGCTCGCGTCGGCACCGGGTGGCTCCGTTACCATGCCGTCGAGTGGTCGCCTGAACTGCGGTTTGGGCGGCAAGTCGGGTGGTACCACGAGTTCGTCCTCGTCCCGCGGTGGGAGGAGGCTTTTTTATTTGCGGAGGTCGCCCGGGCGCGGGCGAAAACTGCAGTTATAAAAATCGTAAGGAGGAATTTGGCTTGAGTATCTTGCAGGAACTCGAGTGGCGCGGACTGATTCACCAGGTGACGGACCGCGAAAAGCTGGAAGCCGAACTTAGCGCTGGACCTATCACGTTGTACGTCGGCTTTGACCCCACCGCCGACAGCCTGCACATCGGCAACTTGCTTCCCATTTTGGCGCTGCGGCGGTTCCAGCTGGCGGGCCATCGGCCCATCGCTCTGGTCGGTGGCGCCACGGGTCTGATTGGCGACCCAAGCGGCAGAGCGACCGAGCGTACGTTGAACGAGCACGAGACAGTGGAAAAGTGGAGCGCGTCCATCCGTTCGCAATTGGCTCGCTTCCTCGACTTTGACAGCAAGACAAATCCGGCAATCATTGTCAACAACTACGACTGGACCCATTCGCTCGATGTCATTTCGTTTTTGCGCGACATCGGCAAACACTTCTCATTGAACTACATGTTGGCGAAGGAGTCGGTCGAGACGAGGCTGGAGCGGGGCATCTCGTTCACGGAGTTCAGCTACATGATTCTGCAAGCCAACGACTTCCTGAACCTGTTCGAGACCTACGGTTGCCGACTGGAGATTGGCGGGAGCGATCAGTGGGGAAACATCACGGCAGGCCTGGAACTCGTCCGCCGCACCCGCGGTGCGGAGGTGTACGGACTCACTCTGCCGCTGGTTACGAAGGCGGACGGCACCAAGTTCGGCAAGACGGAGTCGGGGGCCATCTGGCTGGATCCAGAGAAGACGACGCCGTACCAGTTCTACCAGTTCTGGCTGAACGCGGACGACCGCGACGTCGTGAAGTACCTGAAGTACTTCACTTTCCTGACGCAAGCGGAAATTGCTGAGTTGGAACACAAAGTCGAGACGAACCCAGGGGCGCGTGAAGCGCAGCGGGCGCTGGCTCGGGAAGTGACCGCGCTGGTTCACGGGCAGTCGGAGATGGAGCGGGCCGAACGGATATCGAAGGTGTTGTTCAGCGGCGACATCCGCGAACTGTCCAAGCGTGAAGTCGAGGATGCATTCCAGGACGTTCCGTCAGCGACTTTCGCGAAGGACAGCGCACCGGAACTGGTGCAATTGTTGATTGACCTCGGCGCGTGCCCGTCAAAACGCCAGGCGCGCGAAGATATCCGCAACGGCGCCATTTCCATCAACGGGGTCCGTTGCACTGATATGGAAAAAGTGATTTCTGGCGAAGACCGCATTGAGGGTGCGTACGTAGTCATTCGCCGCGGCAAGAAGAATTACTTCCTGGCAAAGTTTGAATAACGAACGGGTTCGAATTATCCACGGACAGCAGGACCTGGCACTCAACCTGCTCATAACTTTGAGTCGTGTGCATCTCCTCCCACGCGTATACATGCAAGGGAGGGGATGTCCATGTCTTCGCAAAGGTTTCGTTCTACCCCGCCTGCTCCACAGCGAGTGATTAACCGATTCCGATTGCGCGTCCCTGTGTTGCTCATACTGTCGGTGTGTTTGCTCATCGGGATCGCGCTCTATACCCTCGATACACGGGTTCGCCCTGCCGTGGCTGCGGGGGCGAAGGCAGTTGGGCTGCGGGCTGCTCGCACTGCCATGAACCGAGCCATCGCGGAAGAGTTGACCACCGATGCCGTTGTACAGCACATCGTCCGCACCGACAAGGTCGACGGCGCCGACATGAAGACGGCGATGTTCGACTTCGCTGCCGCGGCGCACGTGCAAGCTGCTGTGACGGCGCTGGCCGAGCGGCATCTCTCCGAGTTGGAGCACGAAACCCTCCGACTTCCAGTCGCCCAGGCGCTCGGGGGCGCGCTGTTCAGTACCGTTGGTCCTTCAGTTCCGGTCAAGGTCGACATGATTGGCTCGGCGCACGCTACTGTCCACGTAGAAACAAGGACTGTCGGCATCAACCAGACGGTCCATGTCCTGATGCTGGACCTAGCAGCGGACGTGCAAGTGCTTGCGCCGACGGTGGTTGCCCCAGCTGTCGTTGAGGAGAAAGTCCCCCTTGCGTACGTTGTGTTCAACGGTGACGTCCCAAGTTCATATTTCACCAATCAGTCTGCTGGATGGCTCCCCTACGCCCGGCCCGATGCACCCGGTGCGGGGCGGTAACGCCCAATTTTCCCCTGCCCATGGGCACTTGTCAGGTCAACGCATATACTGCAGGGACGCTGCGCCGACATGGGTGCGAAGGGGAGGCAAGAGCATGAAGAAGTATATCGTTCGCGAAGGGGAAACCATGTGGAGTATCAGCAAGGCCACGGGTGTCCGGTTAAACCTGCTGATGGCAGCCAATCCCCAGGTGCGAGATCCCAACCGTCTCAAACCAGGTATGGTTCTGGTCATTCCAGAGCTACACAAAAAGCCGGAAACAACCAATGTGGCGCCGGGGCCAGAGCCTGCTCCGACAGCGCAAGCGCCTGGGTATAAACAGCCGGCACCGGGCGACACAACTCCTGGTTTCTTCGGCTTTGTTTGGCCGCACGTTGTCAAGTCGGGCGAAACTTGGGCAGACATCGCCCAGAAGTATAACGTGAGCATGGAACAGCTGTACCACCTGAACCCGTCCCTGCAAGGCGCGGAACTGCACGACGGACAGGTGATCTACATCCCCGGCATGGCAGACACGGCACCGCAAGCGGGCAACCAACCCATCCCCCCGTCTGTGCCTGGCGAGCCGTACGGGCATGGGGCGCCCCCGTACCCTGGGATGCAACCGATGCCGGAACCGTACCCTTATCCCTATACTTATCCGCAACCTGGTACGCCGTTTGGTCCTGAAATCGCGCCGTATGCACCTGGTCAGCCACAACCGAGCATGCCCATGGGACCGCATACCCACATGCCCTATCGAAGGCACCATCATCCGCATTGGCTCCTCGGTGCGAAGTGGGTGAGGCCGACGTCCACCGGCTACTGGGCGTTTATTCCGTATCAGCCTGCGATGTATGGATTACCGCCAACGCCTTCCTGCAAGTGTGCAAGTTCCCATCATCACGCTTCCAAGTGGCATAACAACTGGAACGAGAGCTGCGGCTGTGCAGGGGGCTGGTCGGAAAGTTGGAGTCCCAGCTGGCCACATCACCGAGGCTGGGACGCACCAGGAGCCGAGTCGCAAGTGGAGCTTCCGGGTGCCGAGACACAGTACGGCGGTGCGACCGATGACGCACAACCGTCCGAACGCGACCCTGATTGACAAGGCGACACTGGTCGCTGCCCTCGCCGAATCCTATCAAATCGAAGTGGCCAGTGTAATTGAACTGCGCACAGTTTGCGGCATTGTCACCTCGGACGGGAAAAAGTACATCTGGAAGTGTTTGCGCAGCGACGCGCGTGACGGCGTCCGTCTGGGCGTTCAAAAATACGTGGCAAGGGCGCTGTGTCTTCACGGACTGCCTGCCCCGGAACCGCTGGTCAACCGCTACGGACGGCTGGTGACGCCGGTTGAAAACCAGATCGGTTATCTCCAGCCGTGGCTAGACGGGCAACCGGTCGATCCGGTGGACAGGGCCGACCGGCTTCGCGCAGCCGCTGCCCTCGGCTGGTTTCACACCGTTTCCTCTAGCCTAGCCGTGCCCATGCAGCGGCAGTTGCTGCGCGGTTCACTCTTGTCCAAACTGGTACTGAAGCGAAATTTCCTGCTCCAGGTGTGGGACCGACTGAAAGAAGGGTGTCCTTTGTTGGCGGCAGAGGAAGTCCCGCTGTTCGCTGCAGCCAACGAGGCGATTGCCGCCGCCGAGCAGCCGGCCTCGCTCATTTACACCCATCGTGACGCAGCACCCCACAACCTTCTGATCCAGGAAGGCCGCGTGGCGATCATCGACTTCGACGAAGCAGGTCTGGACAATCCGCTACTCGACATTCTCCAGCTCGCCAACCACGGCATTGTGCTCGGAGCGCTGGCGCCGGGTTATTTTCGCGAACTGGCGGATGTTTACTGTCGCAACCACGTGCTTTCCGAGCCAAGGCGACAAGTCTTGTGGAATCTGTTCAAATTCCCGGACGTGTTGGTCAGATCCGCTGCGGAGTGGGCGAAACAGGGCTGGGCGGCCGACTACGTGCGCCAGGTTCGCTGGGCGGCACAACTCGAGCGTTTGCGTCGGCAAGTCCTGCAGGAGGATGCACCCAGCCTGGCTTGACGCGGCGGGCGCAGTCCGTCAAGGATTGCGCCCACTTGCTTTGCCGAGCCTCCACGGTATACTGAGAGGCGGGAAACGTGGTGGTATTTCCAAAACGAAAGGAGGAAGGCGCATTTCTCCCACGCTAAAAGGCATGGGATTCCTGCGCCGACTTCTGTGACGCAACGGGTGAAAGTTGCGCTGGGACAAGTCCGCCCCGTGCTCGGCAATGTGCCGGCGAATGTGGACAAGCACTTGCAATTGATTGAGAAGGCCAGAACGGAGCAAGCCGGGCTGATTGTCTTTCCGGAACTCGGCTTGACTGGATATCAGGTTCAGGACCTCACCCTCGACGTCGCGTGCCGACGCACGGACGAGCCGGTTCAGGCGCTGGTCCGCGCCAGCAAAGACGTCGACGTGGTGTTCAGCTTTGTCGAGGAGTCGGACGAACACCTGTTCTTCGTCTCGAGCGTCTACGCCTCCGGCGGCGAGATCCGGGATGTGCACCGCAAGGTGTACCTGCCCACCTACGGGATGTTCGACGAAGGTCGCTATTTCGCGCGAGGCCGGAACTTTCGCGCGTTTTCAACCAACTACGGCAAGGTCGGTATGCTGATCTGCGAGGACGCGTGGCACGTCTCGAGCCCCTATTTGCTGTCGCTCATGGGGGCAGACGTCATCCTGCTGTCCGCAGCCAGCCCGGCGCGCAGCGTGAACGAACAGGAGCAGTTCGGCTCACAGCGGTTTTGGCGCGAGTTGTTGCAGGTATACGCCCGGCTGTTCGGCGTCTTCATTGTGTTTGTCAACCGGGTTGGATTTGAAGACGGCGTCAACTTTTTCGGCGGTTCCGGGATTGTCTCGCCGCAGGGTGAGTGGATTGCCGAAGCGCCGTCTCTGGATGAGGCGATTGTGTTTGGCGACATCGACCTCGCCGCCGTTCGCCAGGCTCGCTTTACGACACCCATTTTGCGCGACGAGGACACTGACATGGTGTTGCGCTCTCTGCAGCGCCTCGTGTACCGTACGGAGGAGAGGAACCCTTGGTGACCACGGCGATTCAACAGCGACTGCAGATCAACGAAAAACTGGCGGTCGACGTATTGACAGCCTTCATCCGGGAGGAAGTGTCGAAAGCCGGATTCCGCAACGTGGTGTTCGGACTTTCGGGAGGCATCGATTCGGCGTTGGTGGCCTACCTCGCGGTGCGGGCGTTGGGCCCCGAGCACTGCTACGCGGTCATGATGCCGTATAAAACGAGCAGTCCGGCGAGCCTGTCAGACGCGGAAGCGGTTGTGCGGGAACTCGGCCTGAACGCGCTCGTGGTCCCCATCACGGATCCGGTAGACGCCTACTTTGCAGCGATGGACGAGCGGTTGGGCGTGCCAGCCACGCCCCTTCGCCGCGGCAACCGGATGGCTCGCGAGCGGATGTGCACGCTGTTTGACCTGTCGGCGCACTTCTCCGCGCTCGTCCTCGGCACGAGCAACAAGACCGAGCTGTTGCTCGGTTACGGCACGCAGTTCGGTGACCTCGCGAGCGCGTTGAATCCCATCGGCGACCTGTACAAGACGCAGGTCTGGCAGCTGGCGAGGTACCTGGGCGTGCCCGAGTCCATTGTCAACAAGCCGCCGAGCGCGGATTTGTGGCAGGATCAGACGGATGAAAAGGAACTGGGGTTCACATATGCGTTTGCGGACGAGGTGCTGTACCAGCTTGTGGACATGCGCCTGTCTGTAGAGGAACTGGTTCGTCGAGGTTACGACGAGGAGGCGGTGCGGCGGGTGCACCAGCGGATCGTCCGGAACCAGTACAAGCGGAAGCCGCCAGTTATCGCGAAATTGTCTTCGCGAACGGTCGGTGTCGACTTTCGGTATCTGCGCGACTGGGGGCTATAACTTGGAAATCTGGGAGGGAGAGCGATGGCAGGCCATTCGAAGTGGCACAATATTCAACGGAGAAAAGGGAAGCAGGATGCGATTCGCGGTCAGTTGTTCACCAAGCTGTCGCGCGACATTTACCTCGCAGCGAAGGAAGGCGGGGGAAACCCGGAAACGAACTTCCGCCTGAAGGTGGCGATTGAGCGGGCGCGCCAGAACAACCTGCCTGCTGACAATATTGCGCGAACCATCGCCAAGGCTACCGGCGCCGTGCAAGGCGCCACCTATGAGGAGTTGACGTACGAAGGATATGGCCCGTACGGCGTGGCCATTATGCTGGATATTGTCACAGACAACCGCAACCGCACGGCTGCCGACGTTCGCCACATTTTCTCCAAGCGCGGCGGCAATTTGGGCGAGTCCGGGTGTGTGTCCTGGATGTTTCGCCGTCTGGGCGTCATCACCATCGCCAAGGAAGGGTGTGCCGCGACCGCGGACGACCTGATGATGCAGGCGATTGAAGTGGGAGCCGAAGACTTCCGGGAGGAAGACGACGAGTATGTCATCGTCACCGCGCCCGAAGCGTTTGCGGCGGTTCGGGACGGATTGGAACAGCTCGGCTATACGCTGTCCGACGCAGAGCTGACCTATCAGGCGGACACCACCATCGCGCTGAGTGGCGAGCAGGCCGACGAGGTGATGGACCTGATTGAAGCGCTCGAGGCGCACGACGACGTGCAGAACGTCTATACGAACTTTGAACCTGCAGACTGAATAATTGCAGATCCGCCATGGCATGCTAGTCTCGAGAAGGATGAGCGAGGTGAGAGGGAGCATGCCTAAGCGGAATCGGGCTTTTACTATTTGCCGGGCAGGCGCATTGGGTACGGCGCTGTCAATATTGTGCGCGACGGTGTTTCTGCCGCAGAAGGCGTTTGCCGATGCGCCGTCGGTGTCTGACTTTGGCCAAACGGTCGCAGAACAGGCATGGGTTGCCGCAGTGCCCGTGCAACCGCGGCGGGCGGCGTTTGTCACGCTCTATCCAGATGGGCGGAGCAGCGTGGAACTGCGCCAAATTGGCGACGACACGTTGAACGCGTTTGCGGCAGAATGGACTTGCTGGAGAATGGATCACGGGCTGACGTGGTTTGTCCAAATGCCTGTGTACGTGAAGGAAGTTTTGCCTCCGCCGACGGTGTACGGCGAGAGTTCAGTTTGACCAGCTGTGTGCGCGGTGCACCTTGCCACCATCGCAGCCGGTCGCTGACCGGATGAAGATAACCGGAGATACGATTGGGGGCTGTCCCAACAGCCATTGGAGTATGAGTTGACGGGGACAGCCCCGTGGTTTTTCAGGGGATTTTTTGGGATTCAGAAGTCGGAAGAGGCGGCGCTCCTATGCGGAGTAGGCCGCCTTTTTCAGGGGATTGTGGGCTAAACTGACGAGTCCGATTTCGATGTGCGTCTTTAAGAGGCCCCGCAGCTGGAATCGCGACCCCATCTGCTGTCGCATATTTCCATCCGTTGCTCCCCTACCGCATTCCGTGCGGATCGTCAAGTAGGATTTCCGTATCCCAAAGGAGAAGTCGTATCGCGTAGGGAGGACCATGAAATGATCCAACAACGCATAATCGGGATTGACCCTGGAATCGCGCGAATGGGATTTGGAATCGTGGACGTCGCAGGCAATCGAGTGCGCGCGGTGGACTACGGCTGCATCGAGACACCGCCCGAGTGGTCGGTTGCACAGCGGCTGCAGAAGATATACCAGGACTTGCGGCAGATCATGGGGGAGTATCACCCCCAAGTCATGGCGGTGGAAGAACTGTTTTTCTACCGGAACACCACGACCGCCTTCGTCGTCGGCCAGGCGCGCGGCGTCGCCCTGCTCGCGGGTATTGACAGCGGCCTTGCGATGGTGGAATACACGCCGATGCAAGTAAAGATGGCGGTGACCGGTTACGGCAAAGCGGACAAAAAGCAGGTACAGGAGATGGTGCGCATCCTGCTTGGCCTGGCGGACACGCCGAAGCCGGACGACACGGCCGACGCTCTCGCCATTGCCATCACTCACGCTCACTCGTCACCCGTGCTCGACGCCGTCGACCGGCCGACGCCGTTGCAATCCCGGATCTCCAACGCAGGGCGGGGGGGTCTCAGGTGATTGCGTTTTTGCGAGGCATCATTTACAGCGTCGGTGAGGCATATATCGATCTCGATGTCCACGGAGTCGGCTACCGGATCCTGGTGCCGAGTACTTGGGCGAAGCGCTTGCAGCGCAACGACGAGTTGTTTGTTCATACATACCAGGTAGTGCGGGAAGACGCGGTCCAGTTGTACGGCTTCGAAACCGAGGAAGACCGCGACTGGTTCGAACTGTTGCTGAGTGTGTCCGGGGTCGGGCCGAAAGGTGCATTGCAAATTTTGGCTGGCACGTCGACTTCTTCCTTCGCTGAGGCGATTTACACCGAAGACTTGGATGCGCTCTGCCGCCTGCCTGGCGTCGGACGGAAGACCGCGCAGCGACTGATTGTTGAACTCAAGGACAAGATGCCCCAGCTGTGGACTGCCAAGCCGATGAAGCAACGAGATCACGAAGTATCAGCGCCCCCTCTTTCGTCGCTGGAACGCGATGTCGTTGAGGCACTGGTCAGCCTGGGCTATAATGAGAGGCAAGCTGCGGAGCAGGTTCGCACGGTCCTTTCAGAAGACGAAACGCTTTCCCTGGAGGACGTCTTGCGCCTGTGCCTGCAGCGCATGTCGAGACAGGTCTGATGGACTTGTCGGCATCGTGGCGCACGCTGTACCGAAACTCTGCTTGGAGGGAATAGTGGTTTGACAGAACGAATGGTATCTGCCGTTTGGCGAGGCGAAGACGCCGCCTTCGAGTCCCTCCGGCCCCGATTTCTCGACGATTACATCGGCCAGGAACCGGTGAAAGAAAATTTGCGCGTGTTTATTGAGGCCGCCAAAGCCCGGTCCGAATCACTGGATCACGTCTTGCTCTACGGTCCGCCGGGACTTGGTAAGACATCGCTTTCGATGATTATCGCCAATGAGCTTGGCGTCAATATTCGCGTGACCTCTGGACCAGCGGTTGAGCGACCGGGAGATCTGGCGGCTCTGTTGACCAATTTGCAGCCCGGCGACGTGTTGTTTATCGATGAAATTCACCGTTTGTCGCGCTCCGTCGAAGAAGTACTGTACCCGGCGATGGAGGATTACGCGATTGACATTATGATTGGCAAGGGTCCAAGCGCCAGATCTGTCCGTCTGGACTTGCCGCCGTTTACGTTGATTGGCGCGACCACGAGGGCAGGTCTCCTGTCTGCGCCGCTGCGCGACCGGTTTGGCGTGGTTGCGCACCTGGACTACTATTCGCCAGAGGACCTGGCAAAAATCATTTGTCGCACAGCCGGGATTCTGAATCTGCCGATTGAACCCGAGGCAGCGGCGGAAATCGCCCGGCGGTCGCGCGGGACGCCGCGGATTGCGAACCGGCTTCTCAAGCGCGTGCGCGACTTTGCGCAGGTGGAAGAAGCCGCGGTTCTGACGCGCGAAATCGCCGAGCGGGCCCTGACCAAATTGCATGTGGACGACCTCGGGCTGGATGAACTCGACTACAAAGTCCTCTCGACCCTGATTGAGAAGTTCGCCGGCGGTCCCGTTGGTTTAGACACGCTGGCCGCCGCGGTCGGAGAGGAATCCGATACGATTGAAGACGTCTATGAACCCTATCTAATTCAAATGGGGCTGATACAGCGTACCCCTCGCGGACGGGTCGCGACGGCACGGGCGTATCGGCAGTTGAATTACCCTGTTCCCTCTTAAAATGGCCATCTGTTGCTCGATGAGGAGCGTTTGTGACTCGGACACCTGCACTACCCTAAGAAATTGCGCCCCGGGGACGAAATCTGTAGAGCGAGGTGGGAATGCGTGCGCGGAAGGTTCTTTCGCCGCAAGAACACCGACCACGAACTGGATCGGCTGCTTCGGCAGGCGCAAGCGGGTGATGAAGAAGCGCGAAACACCTTGATTGAGACGTATTCCCCGTTTGTGTTGAGGATTGCCTCACA
>CAZYAH010000026.1:0-13039 GCA_964645595.1 uncultured Alicyclobacillaceae bacterium
CATTTCCCGGGACTTTTCCACACCAATTCGCTCGACGACATCCGAGGTCTCGCGAATGCCTGCCGTATCCACCAGACGATACGGGATTCCGCGAATGTTCACGTACTCCTCCAACACGTCGCGGGTTGTCCCTGGAATGTCCGTCACAATCGCTCTGTCCCGCCGCAACAGCGCGTTCATCAAGGACGACTTGCCGACGTTGGGACGGCCAGCGATAGTCGTAACGACTCCTTCGCGAAGAATTTGCCCCACTTGGGCATTTTGAATCATTTCGTCCAGGGAATTCAGGATTTCGCGGCCCGTCTCCACAACCATTTGGCAGACGTCGCTTTCCACGTCGTGCTCCGGATAGTCGATGGTGACCTCCACATGCGCCTGCAACGCCACCAGTTGCTTTCGCAGCGCCTGGATCTTTTCGCTCAATCGGCCGCGCACCTGGTTCAAGGCGGATCTGCTCGCCATCTCCGTCTTCGCCCGAATCAAGTCAATGACCGCTTCCGCCTGGGACAGGTCAATCCGACCGTTGAGAAACGCGCGCTTCGTAAATTCTCCGGGTTCTGCGAGCCGCGCACCCGCACGCAGCACGCTGTCCAGCACCGACTGCAACACCCGAACGCCGCCGTGGACCTGGTACTCCGCGACGTCCTCCGCCGTGTAACTGCGGGGCCCCGGCATCCACAGGAGGATGCATTCGTCAATGCGCTCGTGCCGGAGCGGATCAACCACAAATCCGTACAGCATGCGCCGTCCATCCGGCAACTGCACAGGTTTTCCGCTCGGTGAACGGAACGTCCTACCTACCACATCCCGTACCTGCGCTCCGCTGATCCTCACAATTCCGACACTCGCCTCTCCGAGCGCCGTAGCAATGGCTGCAATCGTATCTTCGTACGCCAACTCCGACATCCTCTCTCTACGCGTGAACCCGAATAGCATGAACACCCTTCTCCGATTGAGAAGGGTGTGTCAACGCTCTATAGAACCCTGTGCGTTCATTTCACGAAAGCCTTTTTCGGAGGTCCAGACTGCACCAGTGGGACAACCACCACTTTCCGATTCGGTTCAGAACCTTCGCTGGACGTCATCACGTCACTGCGGCTCTGCAGGTAAGTGTGCACAAACTTTCGATCCGAAGCCGGCATGGGATCCAGAGCAACCGGCCGCTTCGTCCGCACAGCCCGCAGTGCGGCCCGGTCGGCCATTCGTTGCAGGCCTTCCATTCTGCGCCGTCGATAATCGCCTGCATCGACAACCACTTTCAGGTACTCTTTTTGCTCCTGGTTCACCGCGACATTCGCGAGGTACTGCAGAGACTCCAGCGTGCTGCCGTGCCGTCCAATGACAATCGGCAAATCAGCTTCTTCGCAGATGATCTCCGCTTCAATCACTGATTTCGCGTCTTCGGCGACCGCTTTGGTGCGAACACGCGCCTGTACTCCCATTCTGCGCAACACGCCTGCGAGAAAATCCCGCACACTCTCTTCCGGAGACAGCTCGATGGAAACCTCGACCTCCGCCTCTCTCGCTCCAATGAGGCCAAACAACCCTCTGACCGGTTCGCGAAGGACGCGAATTTTCGCTTGCGACCGCGTCGCACCCAACTTCACCAGTGCGGACGTTACGGCTTCCTCAACGGATCGACCCGTGGCGATCACTTTCCTCATCGCAAATCCCCTCTTACTCGACCGACTCGGACGTAAAATCACTTACCGGTTTCCGATGCCTGAACCCGGTTCGGCCTGACGCGAATGAAGTATGTCTGAACCGCGGTGAAGATGTTGCTGTAAATCCAGTACAGCGCGAGACCCGCCGGAAAGTGCATCCCAATCAAGAAGATGAATACCGGCATGATGAACAGCATCACCTTCTGCTGCGGATCATTGCCCGTCATCATCACGCGCGACGACAGATACGTTGTCAGAGCCGCAAGCAGAGGCATTATATAGTAGTGATCCGGTTGTCCGAGATTGAAAATGCCGAGGAACGTACTCTCGTACAAGCCCTGGTTCCCTTCAATTGCGCCGAACAGCGCGTAGAGAATCGGGAGCTGGATCAACATGGGGAAACACCCTGCCATCGGGTTGATACCAGCTTCCTGGTACAGCTTCATCGTCTCTTCCTGAATCTTGCGCGCGTCTCCCTTGTATTTATTGCGGATCTTTTGAAGCTCCGGCTGCATTGCCTGCATCATCTTGGAGACCCGGATCTGTTTGACCATCAACGGCAATACGAGCAATCGGACCAGAATGGTCACAACGAGCAGCGCCAATCCGTAATTGTTCCAAAGATTCCGCGCAAAGAAATCAATCACGGCGGAGACAGCCTGGAGAATTTGCCCCCATGTACCGGACGGCCACTTGCCAGGCTGCGACGGGTACACTTCACACCCGGACAGCGAAAGCATTAAAAAGGCGCCTATCCCCCAGAGCCACTTTGTGTTCGTTTTCGCTTGCAAATCCAACCGACGACTCCTCCTACTTTTGTGTGGGTACCGGATCAAAACCGCCCTTGTGCCACGGTCCGCACTTGAGCAACCGCTTTATCGCCAGCCAACCGCCGCGAACGACGCCAAAGCGCTGGACAGCCTCAATGGCGTACTGCGAACAACTTGGCACAAAGCGACACCTTGGTGGAAACATAGGAGATATAAGCACCTGGTAAACGCGCAACAAACGGATCACAACGTACCGAATA
Organism: uncultured Alicyclobacillaceae bacterium; assembly: GCA_964645595.1. GTDB lineage: Bacteria > Bacillota > Bacilli > Alicyclobacillales > Alicyclobacillaceae > Alicyclobacillus_A. The sequence continues at coordinate 2,695 of CAZYAH010000026.1, forward strand.
GGCACCAACTCCTAGAGGATATCATATCATGATCTTGGCCTTTCGGAGTAACTTCAATAACTCGTTGTGAATTTCCGCAAACGTCGCGCCTGCGGCAGATTTCCGACACACCACCACGATATCCAAGTGCTTGTCCTTCAATTCCGGCGCGAGCAATTGAAAACACTCCCGCAGCCGGCGCTTCAATTTATTCCGCACGACAGCCTTGCCGACCTTCTTGCTTATCGAAAAACCGACTCGGAATTCCGCTGTCGACCTGTTCTCGTACCAATACAATACCATGCGTCCCGTCGCCACAGACCGACCTCTTTGGAATACGCGGCGAAACTCACGGTTTTCCTTTAAGCGATACTTTGCTTGCAACATGGACGCCCTTTCCGAGGCAAAATCTCACGCACAACTTATCATGTAACATATCATGCATTCCCATCAAACACGAAACAGACCCATTCCCGCAACCTGGGAATGGGTCCGGATATACTGAGTTGAACTGCCGTTATGCAGACAGTACCTTTCTGCCCTTTCTGCGGCGAGCGGCGAGAACTTTCCGTCCGTTCTTCGTACTCATGCGCTTGCGGAACCCGTGCACCTTTTTACGCTTGCGTACGTTCGGATTATACGTCGGCTTCACGATGCCACCCCCTATTCCATCGACAGACACTGCTCGCCATTATACATAACGGCCGCTTCGACTGTCAACAAAACTCGGCCAGGACCTGGTGACCGCAGTCCTCCAGTTGTCCACAACCTCTCGATTCTTCCACAGGGACAAAATTCGACAACGCGAGACAATGTCCCCAAAGTTATTCACATCTGAACAACTCGTGAATAACCTCCCGTTGAAAATGTTCAAATTGTGGATAATTACTTCCGCACATTGCGCTTCTCGCAAGTTTTCTGGTATGATCAGCGATGCTGCAGCGGCAAAACCTGTGCATAAGTGGTTTTCATCCACAGTTTTATCCACACGTTGTGGATAACTTTGTTCACATCCTGTGATTTTGTTGACAGTGTTTATTCACATATCCACAACTTTGTCCGCACTGTTTATCATGTATCGACAAATTTCGCGACAGTAAAGGCATTTGCCGCAGATCCGGTTACCCACAACCTATCCACACCGACTGCATACAGTCTTTTTCCTGGGAAACCACCTTAGGAGGATTTTTTTCACAAGATGACGACGTTCGACACCCGTTATCTGAATGAATTGTGGGAACAAATACTGTTGATGATGAAAGATCGAATGACTGGTCCCACATTTGAAACCTGGTTTAGCGGAACCCGCGTCTACGCCTATGACGAGGACAAGAACCGCATTCATATCCAAACGCCCAATTCCTTTACAAAGAATTGGCTCTCGTCCCATTACACACGGACCATCGAGACCATGTTCACGGCTCTCGCTGAACATGAATTTACTGTCCAATTCGACGTGGCAAGCGAAGCTGCGGAACATTCCGACAAAAAGGAGCCCAAACCTGCGCCTCAGCAGGGATCCTATACTCATGCACTCACAAACGCCTTGAATCCTCGCTACACATTCGAGACGTTTGTGATTGGAGCCAGCAACCGCTTCGCCCACGCTGCCAGCCTCGCCGTCGCGGAAACACCGGCGGGTGCGTATAACCCTCTGTTTATCTATGGCGGCGTCGGACTGGGCAAGACGCATCTCATGCACGCCATCGGGCACCATGTGCTGCGCCGGACGCCGAATGCAAAGGTGTTGTACCTGTCGTCCGAGCGCTTTATCAACGACTTCATTAACGCGATTCGGGACAATTTAACAGAGGAATTCCGGAACCGCTACCGGTCCATTGACGTGCTGCTCATCGACGACATTCAGTTTCTGGCGAAAAAGGAGCAAACCCAGGAAGAGTTCTTTCACACATTCAACGCCCTGCATGAGGCAGGAAAGCAAATCGTCATCTCCAGTGATAGGCCGCCGAAGGAGATTCCGACGCTCGAGGACCGTCTGCGGAGCCGTTTCGAATGGGGCTTGATCACAGACATTCAACCTCCCGACCTGGAGACCCGGATTGCCATTTTGCAGCGCAAGGCGAAAGCAGACGGCCTGCAATTGCCGGAAGAGGTCGCGTACTTCATAGCAAATCAAATCAACTCGAACATCCGGGAGCTGGAGGGCGCGTTGATTCGCGTCATGGCCTACTCGTCGCTGGTCAACGCGGATATCAGCATCGAGTTGGCGGAACAAGCCCTTAAGGACATCATTTCCACCGACCGCCCGAAAGCGATAACAGTTACGCAAATCCAAAAAGTTGTCGGGGACCATTTTGGGCTCAAAGTGGACGAGTTGAAGGCGAAAAAGCGCACCAAGAACGTGGCGTTTCCCCGGCAAATTGCCATGTATCTCACGCGTGAGTTGACCGATTTGTCGCTTCCCAAGATCGGTGAGGCGTTCGGCGGTCGAGATCACACAACGGTGATCCACGCCTGTGAGAAAGTAGCCGAAGAGATGGCCAAAGACGAGGCGGTCAAAGCGACGGTAGAGCGACTGTCGGAAGCAATTCGAACGCTGCTGTAAGACTTGCTCCTCGGCAAGAGATGAGTCAATTTGCGCAACGTAAGCAAGAATCCAACAAGATCTGTGGACAATGTTGAAAAGAAGCATAAACTTATCTACAGGTTGTCCACAATCCACAACCCTATGTCACAAGCGGCGAAACTGCGTTATCCACAGTTCGCACACTGCCTACTACTATTACTTCTGTAGTGTATGTCTTTACAAATACATATATTCATCACTCTTTAAAGCAGCTGAAAGACGGTGCACCACCTCGCTGGCTGGACAACCACCTGGTGTTAACCCATGAATACGCAGGAAGGAGCCCACTTATTCATGAAATTATCCATTCTGCAACCTGTACTCGTACAAATGATTCAAACCGTTTCCAAGGCAGTGGCTGTTCGCACGACAAAGCAAGTTCTCACCGGAATTCTTCTGCAGGCCCAGGGAAACACGCTGACTGCGACTGCCTATGACCTCGAGCTGGGAATTCAGGACAAAGTGTATGCGGACGAATCTACGGAATTGCAAGTCATTGAAGAGGGAGCCATTGTACTCCCTGCCCGCTACTTCTCCGATGTCATCCGCAAGCTTCCGGACAAGCACGTAACCATCCAGGTGAACAACAGCTACATGACCGAGATCCGGTCCGGCCAGGCTGAGTTTAACCTTCACGGCATTGATGCCGCTGAATTCCCCAAGTTGCCTGTGTTTCACGGCGCACAATCGATCCAGATATCCAGCGATTTGTTGAAAGAACTTATCCGAACCACCGCGTTTGCAGCTGCAAACTCAGAAGTTCGCCCCATTCTCACAGGGATCCACGTCGTGACCCGCGGACAGAAGATCACCTTTACTGCAACGGATGGTCTGCGCCTGGCGACACGCTCGGCGGAAGTGAGCGAACCGACAGACCAGGACTGGAACGCCATCCTGCCGTCCAAGTCCTTGCTGGAGTTGGCAAAACTGTTGCCAGACGACAATCGTCCCATTACGGTGCAACTGACAAACAGCCACAGCCTGTTCATTATCGGAGAAACCTATTTCTACACGCGACTCATTGAAGGGTCTTATCCAGATACATCCCGGATCATCCCAACTACCGCGAGAACGGAGGTTGTTGTCAACGCCGCCGAGCTGACCGACGCGATTGACCGAGCGGCCTTGATAGCCAGAGACCGCGAAAACCACATGGTCCGACTCGAGCTGTCGCAGAATACACTTGTCGTTTCTTCGAGTTCTCCGGAAATCGGCAAAGTATCGGACAGCGTCCACGCGATGAGTAAATCAGGCGACGACTTGACGATTGCGTTCAACGCAAAGTACGTCCTGGAAGCGCTAAAGGCCATGTCTGCGGAAGAAGTCGTGGTGCGCTTTAACGGCGCGAACCAGCCTTTTACATTGAATGAACACGGAAACGACCACGGGCTGCAATTGATTTCACCGGTACTGATGAGGTGACATCGTGGAAATTTCAATTGATTCCGCGTACATCACCCTGGGTCAACTGCTCAAGCTGGTCAACCTGGTGGGCTCCGGGGGAGAAGTCAAAGCGTTCCTCCAACAGGAACGCGTGCTCGTGAATGGTCAAGCAGAAGATCGGCGCGGACGAAAGCTTTACCCAGGCGACGAAGTCCGCGTCGCTGGAAAGACCTATCGGATCAAGGCGACGCAAGATGTACATTGAATCGCTCAACCTGCTTCACTTTCGCAACTATTCCGAACAACACGTCGAGTTCTCCAGGTCAGTCAACGTATTCTACGGTGAAAACGCCCAAGGCAAGACAAACGCGCTCGAGGCGATTTATTTTCTTGCCATGGGCAAGTCCCATCGGGCTTCGCGGGACGTCGATTGTATTCAGTGGGGACAGGACAACGCGCAAATTCAGGCGAACGTGGTTGTCCGGAATCGGCGACATGATCTCAAGATCCAGTTTCGAAACGGGGCCAAACGAGCGGCGGTCAATGGAGTAAATCAAGGGAGAATGACCGATTTCGTCGGTCATTTTCAAGTTGTCTTGTTTGCCCCGGAAGATCTCCAGTTAGTCAAGGGAGGTCCCGGTGGACGGCGGAGATTTATTGACATGGAGCTCGGGCAAACACACCCGACCTACCTCTACCATTTAACGAATTATCAAAAAGTGTTACAGCAGAGAAACACCTTGCTCAAACAGGGGAAGTTTGACGAGGACTTTATTCAGGTACTGGATCAACAACTCGCGGAGCACGGGGCGGAAGTGCTCCTGCGCAGATTTCAATTCTTGCGCGACATGGAGCCGCTGTCGGCAGCCATTTACGCCACGATTTCCGACGGCCGAGAACGATTTTCATTCCGCTATCAATGTTCCATTCCGGGACTTGCGGATACGCCGAATCCGCAGCGGGAGTGGGTTGTTCAACAATTTCTCGACGCACTTGCGAAGAAGCGCAATGCGGATCTGCACGCGGGCCACACAACGGTGGGTCCGCATCGAGACGACCTTGTCTTCTTTCTGAACGAGCAACCAGTACAGTCTTTTGCAAGTCAAGGCCAACAGCGCACGATTGCGCTTGCGCTTCGACTGGCCGAAATCGACTTTATTCACCAGGAAATTGGAGAATATCCCGTGCTGCTGTTGGACGACGTCCTGTCTGAACTCGACGATGTCCGGCAAAAAAACCTTGTTCTCAACATGAGTGAAAAAGTACAAACGATTGTAACAACCACGACAATATCCCAATTGCGCGACAAACTGCACGCTGACGCCCGTTTGTTTGAGGTACGTTCTGGTATAATACAGGAATGAAGGGCAGGTGTTTCTGTGTTTATCCATATCGGTGGTGACACGATGGTGAGGACGAAGGACATCATCGGGATCTTCGATATTCAAGTGCAGGAGAGTCCTCACACCACCAGTTTTGCCAACTTTGCTCAAACGAACGGCGCAGTCGAAGTTGTCGAGGTTGGAGATATAAAGTCGGTTGTAGTTACAGAAAATAAACTTTACTACTCGCCAATATCCTCTCTTACGCTGAAAAAGCGAGCACACGTCCTCAGTCACGGCCTGAAGACCGATTCGGACTTTCCATAAATCGAGGTTTTCCGTCATTAACAGAACAAGCCTGGAGGGAAATCTGTGCCAGAACAAGTCTACGACGAATCGCAAATACAAGTGTTAGAAGGGCTTGAAGCGGTCCGCAAGCGCCCAGGGATGTACATCGGATCAACCAGTTCGCGGGGACTTCATCACCTGGTCTGGGAAATCGTCGACAACGCCGTGGACGAGGCGCTCGCCGGACGATGCACAAAGATTATTGTTCGCGTCCATCCGAATAACAGTGTGTCCGTCATTGACAACGGTGCCGGGTTTCCGGTCGGCATCCACCCGAAAACAGGCCGTCCAGCGGTGGAAACAGCGCTCACGGTTCTCCACGCAGGCGGCAAGTTCGGCGGCGGAGGTTACAAGGTTTCGGGCGGATTGCACGGCGTCGGCGCATCCGTTGTCAATGCTCTGTCTGAGTGGTTGCGAGTTGAGGTGCACCGCGACGGAAAAATCTATGTACAAGAATATGAGCGCGGCAATGTGCTGTATGACTTGAAAGTCGTTGGCACAACGGATCGAACCGGTACAACGGTGACGTTCAAGCCGGACCCGGAAATTTTCACGGAAACGACGGAGTTCAGCGCGGACATCTTGCAGAACCGGCTGCGCGAACTCGCTTTTTTGAACGCCGGGCTGGAGATTGTGTTCGAAGACGAACGCGACGGCAAATCGGCTACCTACTGCTATTCGGGAGGCGTCGCAGCCTTCGTCGAATATCTGAACAAATCGAAGGATGTACTGCACCCGACGCCTATTTTTGTGTCCGGACTCCGCGACGACGTGACTGTGGAAATCGCCATGCAGTACAACGACGGCTATTCGACCACGTTGTTCTCGTTTGCCAACAATATCCACACGCACGAAGGCGGTTCACACGAATCTGGGTTCAAGAGTGCACTGACAAGGGTCATCAACGACTACGCGCGAAAATTCAACCTGATTAAAGAGAACGAGAGCAACCTGACCGGCGACGACGTCCGGGAGGGCCTGACTGCCATCATTAGCGTAAAGGTCCCAGAGCCCCAATTCGAAGGACAGACGAAGACGAAGTTGGGGAACAGCGAAGTTCGCGGCATTGTCGAGAGTTTGTTTGGCGACAAACTTCAGACGTTCTTCGAGGAAAACCCGAGTGTCGCCAAGAAGATTGTCGACAAGTCGGTCATGGCGGCCCGCGCCAGGGAAGCAGCGCGGAAAGCTCGCGAGCTCACGCGTCGCAAGAACGCCTTGGAGGTCAGCTCCCTCCCCGGCAAACTGGCTGATTGCTCGTCGAAAGACGCCTCCATCAGCGAGCTGTTCCTGGTCGAGGGTGACTCGGCGGGAGGCTCCGCAAAGCAGGGGCGTGATCGGAATTTCCAAGCGATTCTCCCGTTGCGCGGCAAAATCATCAACGTCGAGAAGGCGCGCCTCGACAAGATTTTGTCCAATCAGGAGATTCGCGCGATTATCACCGCATTGGGAACGGGCATCGGCGACGATTTTGACATCACCAAGGCGCGCTATCACAAAATTGTCATCATGACGGACGCCGACGTTGACGGCAGCCACATTCGCATTTTGCTGCTGACTCTGTTCTACCGTTTCATGCAGCCGTTGATTGACGCTGGCTACGTCTACATCGCGCAGCCTCCGCTGTACAAGGTCACGAAGGGCAAGACCATCCGCTACGCCTACTCGGACCGGGAATTGGAGAGCTTGTTGCAGGAAATTGGCCGCAACGGCGTGAACATTCAGCGCTACAAAGGTCTCGGTGAAATGAACCCATCGCAGCTGTGGGAGACGACCATGGATCCCGAATCCCGGACACTGCTGCAGGTCACCATGGAGGACGCCATGGAGGCCGATCTGATCTTCACCACTTTGATGGGCGACAAGGTCGAACCGCGCCGCGAATTCATCGAAGAACACGCGCGCTTCGTCCGCAATTTGGATGTATAACCGATTACTTTCTAGGAGTGACTACGTTTGGCTGACGGGACAAGCAGCAAGGTAGTACCGATTGACTTAAGCCAGGAACTGAAAAACTCGTTTATCGACTACGCGATGAGCGTCATTGTCAGCCGTGCGATTCCAGACGTCCGAGACGGTCTGAAACCTGTGCATCGACGCATCTTGTACGCGATGTACGAAGTGGGCATGACACCAGACAAGCCGTACAAGAAGTCGGCCCGCGTGGTTGGCGACGTCTTGGCGAAGTACCACCCGCACGGGGACGCTGCTGTGTACGATGCGTTGGTCCGCATGGCGCAGGACTTTTCGACGCGCTACTTGCTGGTCGACGGCCATGGAAACTTCGGTTCCATCGACGGTGACGCGGCCGCGGCGATGCGTTACACCGAATCGCGCATGTCGCACATTGCGCTCGAGTTGCTGCGCGACATCAACAAGGAAACGGTCGACTTTGGGCCAAACTACGACGAGAACGAACAGGAGCCGCTCGTGCTTCCGGCGCGGTTCCCCAACCTGCTGGTCAACGGATCGTCAGGCATTGCGGTCGGCATGGCAACCAACATTCCGCCGCACAACCTGCGCGAAGTCATTGACGGCGTTGTCAAGATGATTGACAACCCGGACGTTACCATCGAAGAGTTGATGTCTGTCATCAAAGGCCCGGACTTCCCGACCGGCGGCCTGATCTTGGGTACAGACGGGATCCGGGATGCGTACATGACCGGGCGCGGCTCCATCACCATTCGGGCAAAGACGCAGTTTGAAGAAGCGCCGGGCGGAAAGACGCGCATCATTGTTACCGAAATCCCGTATCAGCAGAACAAGGCGCGCCTGATTGAAAAGATTGCCGAACTCGCGCGGGAGAAGAAGATTGACGGCATCACCGACCTGCGCGACGAATCGGACAGATCCGGAATGCGGATTGTCATTGAACTCCGCCGGGATGTGAAGCCGCAGATTGTGCTGAACAACCTGTTTAAGCACACGGGTCTGCAAAGTTCGTTCGGCGTCATCACCTTGGCGCTGGTAAACGGCCAGCCGAAGGTACTCAATCTGCGCGAAGTTTTGCACCTGTACCTGGAGCACCAAAAGGATGTCGTTCGCCGGCGCACACAGTTTGACCTCAACAAGGCGGAAGCCCGCGCACACATCCTGGAAGGCCTGCGCATTGCGCTGGATCACATCGACGAGGTCATTGCCCTCATCCGCTCGTCCGAGACGACGGACATCGCCCGCGAAGGCTTGATGACCCGGTTCGGATTGAGTCATGAACAGGCACAGGCAATCCTCGACATGAGGCTGCAACGCCTGACCGGCTTGGAACGAGAGAAAATCGACAACGAGTACCGCGAACTCCTGCAACTGATTGGAGAATTGAAGGCGATTCTCGCGGACGAGAAGTTGTTGATGGGCGTCATTCGCAAGGAGATCCTTGAAATTCGGGATAAGTATGGCGATGACCGGCGCACGAGTATCGTCCGCGCCGAGGGAGAGATTAACGAAGAGGACCTGATTCCGGTGCAGGACGTCGCCGTAACCATCACGCACGCGGGGTATGCGAAGCGGACTCCTGTCGCGGCATACCACAGTCAGCGCCGCGGCGGTCGCGGGATGACGATGATGGGCACCCGGGAAGAAGACTTCGTGGAACACATGTTCATCACATCGTCCCACCACTACCTGTTGTTCTTTACCAACAAGGGCCGGATGTATTCCCTGAAGGCGTACGAAATTCCGGAGTACAGCCGTCAGGCAAAAGGCTTGCCGCTAATCAACCTGATCCAGATTGATCAGGACGAAAAGATCTCGGCAGTCATTCCGGTGCGCTCCATGGAGCCAGAAGACACACAGGATAAATTCCTGTTCTTTGCAACCCGGCAAGGTGTGGTGAAAAAGACGCCGCTGGCCGATTACGCAAACGTGCGCAAGACGGGCATCATCGCGCTCAACCTCCGCGATGAAGACGAGGTCATGGGCGTTCGTCTGACGGACGGCGACAAACACGTCATCATGGCGACGAAACATGGAATGTCCATTCGCTTCCACGAATCCGACGTTCGCCCAATGGGCCGCCAGGCGACGGGGGTTAAAGGTATTCAACTCAGCCCCGAAGACGAAGTTATCGGCATGGATGTGGTGGAGCCGAACTTTGACGTCCTGGTTGTAACGAGCAGAGGCTACGGCAAGAAGACGCCATCCGATGACTACCGCGTTCAGTCTCGCGGCGGCAAGGGTATCAAGACCATCAACTGCACGTCGAAGAATGGAGTCGTGGTCGGACTAAAAATGGTCCACGAGGACGACGACATCATGATTATCACCAATGCCGGCGTCGCCATTCGGATTCACGTCAATACCATTTCCACACTCAGTCGTGTGACACAGGGCGTGAAACTGATCAACGTGCCGGACGGCGAGGAAGTGGCGACCGTCGCGCGCGTTGTCAATCACGACGATGAAGACTGATTTTGACCTGTAGACAGTTCCCCGCGGCAGTCTGCCGCGGGGGTATCACTGTACCAGGCGGATTTTATTTTTCGCAGAAAGCCAGAGGTGACGGACATGAATGCGCTCGAACAGCTCGCAATCCACCAAGGTGCTATGTTCCTTGGCTTCTTCGTTCTCATTGCCGTCGGCTACCTGATTTTTAACGCCATTGTCGGGAGAGACTGATGGAACCACAATTCTCCAGATAAAAAATCTAGAACAAGAGTGTTGACATTGGACAATTGTCCGTGCTATAGTAGTCGATGCCGCCGCGAGGCGGCGCGAAATGACGAGATGTGAA
>CAZYAH010000027.1:0-12959 GCA_964645595.1 uncultured Alicyclobacillaceae bacterium
CATCCATTACGATTGACAGTGAATTTGTGGTTCACGATATCCGGGTAATCGACGGAAACAACGGAATGTTTGTTGCGATGCCGAGCAAGAAGACACCGGATGGTGAATTTCGCGATATCGCCCATCCCATTTCGTCGGAGACCCGGCAAAAGATCCAGGACGCCGTACTGGAGGAGTACTACAAGGCGGATGTGGCGCAGCCAAGCGCGTAATGAGCGCGTAAACAAGTGATCAACCAAAGCCCTGGGAACTCAGGGCTTTTTTTCATGGCTCAATATGGAAGCGTTTCACAATCTGTCCCGGTTTCGTCAAAACCGCCGAACACCTAAAATTGAAATGGCCGATTGGCATCGGTTACACTGAAACAGAATTCGGATGGAGGCGATGCTGTGGGCAGGAGTGCAATTGTGCTGGCCGCAGGCCTTGGCACGCGTATGAAGTCGAAGCGCCACAAGGTGCTTCACGAGGTTTGCGGTAAGCCGATGATACTGCATATTCTGGATGAGCTGGACAAACTCCGCCTGGATCAGGTCATAGTTGTCGTCGGGCAACAAAGGGAAGCGGTTGCAGCCGCCGTTGCCGGGCGCGCCGAGATTGCTGTGCAAGAGCAGCAGCTCGGTACCGGTCACGCGGTGCAGGCTGCTCTCCCTTACTTGAACCGGGACAACGACACCACCGTGGTGCTGTACGGCGATGCGCCGCTCATTACGGCGGAGACGCTGGATAGGCTGTTGTCTCGGCGCGACTCGTCAGGGGCGAGTGCAGTCGTGTTGACGGCGAATGTCCGGAATCCGTATGGCCTTGGGCGCGTGCTGCTGGGGCCGGGGCAAACGGTCGAGCGCATTGTCGAGGAAAAGGACGCGACGCCGGAAGAGCGAGCCATCACACTGATCAACACAGGGATCTACGCTTTTGACACGCGTGACCTGGCGGATTCGCTGAACGCCTTGACCCCGGACAACGCCCAGGGTGAGTACTACCTCACGGACACTTTGTCCATCCTGCGCGAGCGAGGGAAGTCCGTTCTCGCGGTGCAGGCTGATGACGAAGACGAGATTGCGAGCGTCAACGACCGCGCTCAACTTGCGAATGTGGAGCGCATTTTGCGGGCGCGGATCTGCAACCGTTGGGCCAGGGAAGGCGTCACCATCATTGATCCGGAGCACACCTATATCGGCCTCGATGTGAAGATTGGCCGCGACACGGTCCTCCTGCCGGGAACTATCCTGGAAGGACAGACAGTAATTGGGGAAGACTGTGTGATTGGGCCCTATTCTCGCCTCGTGAACGCGCGGATTCACGACCGGGTGTCGGTGGAACAGTCGGTGATTGTGGACAGCGAAGTCAAATCCGATACAACGGTCGGACCGTTCGCGTACATCCGTCCCGGAAGTGTGGTTGGCGAACACGTCAAGATTGGGGACTTTGTCGAAATCAAGAACAGCACGATTGGCGACGGTACGAAGGTGAGCCACCTGGCGTACGTAGGTGACGCGGAAGTCGGGATGCGCGTCAACGTTGGCTGCGGCGTGATTACAGTGAATTACGACGGCGAGAAGAAACACAAGACCGTGATTGAGAGCGACAGTTTCGTCGGGTCGAACGTCAACCTGATTGCTCCGGTCCGGATTGGAGCGGGGGCATACGTGACTGCAGGCTCCACAATCACGGACGAGGTGCCGCCGGACGGATTTGCCATTGCGCGCAGTCGCCAGGTGACGAAAGAGAATTATGTAAAGGCTTGGAAAGAGAAAAAGGCCAAGGAAGCGGATCGGAAAGGGAGTCGGTGAGGTTGTTGAAAGCCGGAGAACTAAAGCTGTTTACGGGCAACGCGAACCCTGAGCTCGCTCAAGAGATTGCGGAGCACATAGGAGTCTCGCTCGGCGATTGCGTGGTTTCCCGTTTCATGGACGGCGAGGTTCGGATCAAGCTGGGAGAGAGTGTGCGGGGGAGCAACGTCTTCGTAATCCAGCCGACGTCCGCCCCAGTCAACGAGAATTTGATGGAATTGCTCATCATGATTGACGCGTTGAAGCGCGCTTCGGCCCGTACGGTCAACGTGGTCATTCCCTACTACGGTTACGCCCGCCAGGACCGCAAGGCGCGCGCGAGAGACCCCATTACGGCGAAACTCGTCGCCAATTTGCTGGAGAAGGCTGGCGCGGACCGGATCATCTGCATGGACTTGCACGCCGGGCAAATTCAGGGCTTCTTCGACATTCCGCTGGATCACCTGGTTGGCCTGCCGATTTTGGCGAACTACTTCTTGGAGAAAGGCATTGAAAATCCGGTTGTCGTATCGCCAGACATGGGCGGAGTGACGCGGGCGCGCGGACTTGCCGAACGGCTCGAAGCTCCGATTGCCATCATCGACAAGCGCCGGCCGGACGCGAACGTCGCGGAAGTCATGAACATCATCGGCGACATTAAGGGCAAGACGGCGATTATGATTGACGACATGATTGACACGGCAGGCACCATTACCCTCGGCGCCAAGGCTTTGCTCGAGCGCGGAGCGAAAGAGGTATACGCGTGCTGCATCCACCCGGTGCTGTCGGGGGATGGCGTGGACAAGCTGCGGAAATCGGACATCAAGGAAATTGTGGTGACCAATACGATTGCCCTGCCGCCGGAGAAGCGAATTGACAAGATCAAGGTGTTGTCGGTCGCGGAGCTGATTGCCGAGGCCATCATGCGCATCCACACCTACCGGTCCATCAGCCAGCTGTTTGACTGAGAGAAGAGGAGATCTATGAAAATCGTCGTGGGGCTAGGCAACCCGGGGGACAAGTACGCACAGACCAAGCACAACGTTGGGTTCTGGGCGATTGACCGCTTGTCGCGCCGGTTTGGGATTGAGTGTCGCAAAGAGAAATTCAAGGCGCTCGTCGGCGAAGGTTTTGTAAATGGGGAAAAAGTCCTGCTTTGCAAGCCGATGACGTTCATGAACCTGAGCGGCGAGTCCCTCAGAGAAGTCGTGTCCTATTACAGTGAACTTCGTCCGGAACAGGACATCATCGTGATCTATGACGACATGGACTTCGCTCCTGGCCAACTGCGCCTTCGCGAGAAGGGCAGCGCCGGTGGGCACAACGGTATGAAGTCTGTGATCCAGCACCTCGGGACAGACGTGTTTCCTCGTATTCGCATCGGCATCGGTCGTCCCCCAGCGGAGAGAACCGTGGTTGAGCACGTGATGAGTCCGTTCACAGCAGACGAATTGCCTTCTGTGCAGGCTGCCGTCGAGACAGCCGCTGAGGCAGTGGAGTACGCGCTGGCGAACGATTTTCAGGCGGCGATGAACCGCTTCAACGCGCGCCGGTAAGCCTGCAGACAGCGCACTCGCGTGTTCCAGGTATGTCCGTCACGGCCAGCTTCCATACTAGTAACGGTGCAACGGAGGGTATGGACTCTCTATGTCACCGCGAGTTGGAAGCGTTGGCGCTGAAGGAGACGGATGGAATGAGAGTTGAGTACTGGTGCAGGCACTGTTACCACATGGTCGGTGAACTCAATCAGCCGGGGTGGACGCCTGCGGACGCGGAGCGGTATCTCGGCATTCACCGACTGACGCCGCTGGAGAGATCCGAATGGGTTGCGTATGATGGAAATCCAGGGGTGATGACCGTGCAGACCGTGTGCGAACACTGTCAGCAGGCCCTCGAACGAAACCCCGAACTGCTCATCGAGGGGAAAGTACTGCAATAACGTGTATGTATCAGATGTCGCCGGTGGTTGCGATTGCAGCTGCTGGCGTATAGTGTGAAGACCGAATGCATCGCCAGGGCAGATGCGCCTTGGCGACTTTCGGCCTGTTTGTGTTGGTGGAGACTGAGGAGGGTTACCGTGATTGACTTGGTTCGTCTGATTGCTTCGGACCCTGAGTTCAAGAATACGATGCGTAGTCTTCGCCAAAGCAACCACGACGGACTGGTTACCGGGGTAAGCGGAAGCGCGAGACATCTTTTCTACGCGGCGATTCACTGGCACGAACGGGAACAAATCGCAGGTTCGACGACGCTCATCATCGCTCACTCCATGGGGCAGGCGGAACAGATTCTGGAAGACCTTCGGGAGTACCTTCCGGACGAAAAGGTGATGCTGTTTCCCGAACAGGAGTTGTCGGTGGTCGATGCGATTGCCTACAGCCGGGACGTCACAGCCGATAGGCTGCGGGTTTTGCAGCATCTGGCGAGCGGTACCGGCGGCGTTGTTGTCGCCACAATTGCTTCGGCCATTCAGCCGGTGATGACGCGGGACGTGTATCTCTCTCGCCGGCTGACGTACAAAGTCGGCCAGTCTATAGACTTGCGGGAACACGTCGAGCGCCTGGTTGGAAACGGGTACGAACGGGTGGACATGGTCGAAACCAAGGGGCAGTTCTCCGTTCGCGGCGGTATTCTCGACATTTTTCCCCTGACGTACGAACACCCTGTCCGCATCGAACTGTTTGACACGGAAATCGACTCCATTCGGACATTTGACGCGTCGACGCAGCGCTCGCTGGACAAGTGCGAAGAGGTCGAGGTGCCTCCTGCGTTTGATTTCTTGGTGCCGCCGTCCGTGATGGAGAACGCGGCTGGTGCGCTGCAGACTCAGTTGGAGCAAAAGCTTCGCACCATCACGGATCTCGAGGTAAAGGATCGGCTGCAGTCGACGGTCGGTCAGGATATTGTCCGGCTTGGTTCCGGCATTCCGTTCTTCGGCCTTTTGCGCTACACAAGCTTGCTTAACTCGCACGTCCATTCACTCCTGCACTACCTTCCTCCGACCTGCATTGTCTGTCTGGACGAACCTTCCCGCTTGCAGGAACGCCAGCGAGGGATGGAAAAGGACTTTGCGGAGTGGCTCTCGAGCGGATTGATGCGCGGGGAGCTGTTGTCCGGGACAGTACTGAGCCCACAGTTTGAGTTGGTCTGGGAACACAAGGGCAAACGAGCCGTCGAGTTCAGCACGTTTGCCCGTGCGGCCGCAGGGAAGCGCTATGCCGCAATCTACAATGTCTCTTCGAAATCGATGCAGCAGTTCCACGGCCAGATGAACGTGCTCAAGGCGGAAGTCCAGCGGTGGCAACGGTCCCGTACCCACGTGGTGTTCCTCGCAGGCACGGAGGAACGGGCAGAGCGCCTGGAGCGAGTCCTGCGCGACTACCGGATTGACGTGGAGCGCGCCGCACAGTTTGTGCCGGGGACCAAGCCGGTTATTCTCGTGGGCAGTCTATCGGGCGGATTTGAACTGCCGCTGCTGCAAATCGCCGTTGTGGTGGAGACGGAAGTGTTCACCCAGCGCAAGAAGAGCCGGCGCATTCGCACGGAAATGTCGGATGCAGAGCGCATCCGGAGCTACCAGGAACTGCGTCCCGGGGACTACGTGGTGCACGTCAACCACGGCATTGGCAAGTACCTTGGCATCCAGACTCTGGAGATTGACGGCCGGCACAAGGACTACTTGCACCTGCAGTACGCGGGCAACGACAGCCTGTACGTGCCGGTGGACCAGATTGACCAGGTGCAGCGCTACATCGGATCGGAAGACAAGGAGCCGAAGCTTTATCACCTGGGTGGCGGCGAGTGGAACCGTGTGAAACAGAAGGTGTCCAAATCGGTCCGCGACATCGCCGAAGACCTGGTCAAGCTGTACGCGGCTCGGCAGTCGACACCTGGATACGCGTTCAGCAAGGATACGCCGTGGCAAAAAGAGTTTGAAGCGATGTTTCCGTACGAGGAGACGCCAGACCAACTGCGGGCCATCGAGGAAATCAAGCGGGATATGGAGAAGCCGCGGCCGATGGACCGGCTGTTGTGCGGCGACGTCGGTTACGGCAAGACGGAAGTGGCTATCCGCGCGGCGTTCAAGGCGGTTATGGACGGCAAACAGGTGGCGGTGCTGGTGCCCACCACCATTCTCGCCCATCAACACTACGAGACGTTCAAGGAGCGGTTTTCCGGGTTCCCGGTGACGGTCGAAATGCTCAGCCGCTTCCGAACCAGGTCGGAGTCACAAGCTATCCTGAAAGGGCTGAAAGACGGCAGCGTCGACGTCATCATCGGCACGCACCGGCTGCTGCAGAAATCGGTGCAGTTCAAGGACCTCGGCCTGTTGATTGTGGACGAGGAACAGCGCTTTGGCGTGACGCACAAGGAGCGGTTGAAGCAACTGCGGACAAACGTCGACTGTTTGACGTTGACAGCAACGCCGATTCCGCGGACGCTGCACATGTCGCTCTTGGGCGTTCGCGACCTGTCGGTGATTGAAACGCCTCCCGAAAACCGATTCCCTGTACAGACCTACGTGACGGAATTCCACGAAAGCCTGGTTCGCGAGGCCATCGAACGCGAGCTGAACCGCGGCGGGCAGGTGTACTTTCTGTACAACCAGGTGAACGGGATTCACAGGATGGCCGATCGCATCCAGCGCCTCGTGCCCGACGCGCGGATTGCGGTGGCGCACGGCCAGATGGCGGAAGACGAATTGGAGCGGGTGATGCTCGACTTCCTCGACGGGAACACCGACATTCTGGTGACCACCACCATCATCGAAACCGGGCTCGACATTCCGAACGTCAACACGTTGATTGTGTACGACGCAGACAGGCTCGGATTGTCCCAACTATACCAGCTCCGCGGCCGCGTCGGGCGCTCAAACCGCATTGCCTATGCATATTTCACCTACCAAAAGGACAAGGTTTTGACCGAGGTCGCGGAAAAGAGGCTGCAAGCTATCAAGGAGTTCACGGAGCTCGGCAGCGGCTTCAAGATTGCCATGCGCGACCTGGCCATCCGCGGCGCGGGCAACCTGCTGGGGGCTGAGCAGCACGGGTTTATCAACTCCGTCGGCTTCGACATGTACAACGACATGTTGGCCAAGGCGGTCAAGGAGATCCGCGGCGAACAGACGGAACCCGCTCCCGAACCGGTCATTGACGTGCAGTTGGAGGCGTACCTGCCGGATGAGTTCATTCCAGATGCTGCGCAGAAAATTGCGATGTACAAGAAGTTCCGGTACGTGCGAAGCCCAGAAGCCGCAGACGATTTGGAGGAGGAGTTGGAGGACCGTTACGGAGATTTGCCGGAGGCGGTTCGCAACTTGCTGGACGTGACGCGAATGAAGAGTTATGCTGTGCAGTATGGGGTGGAGAGCATATCCACGCAGGGGCCAGAGACAACCATTCGCATTGCGCCGGAAGCGGCTCCGCAAATTGACCAGGCGAAGTTGTTTGGGCTGACGAAACTGCACGCGGGGCAGCTCTTGAAACGCTCCAACGGAGCGCTGCACGTGTCCTTCCGGACGAAAGGGCTGAAGGATAGGGAGTTCTGCAAACGGCTCCTCAAGTTCTTGCACGATATGCGCACGGTGGTAAAGGAGACCAGGGAGGTTGAACAATTTGCAAATTAGGCGCCAGCTGGCCTGGGTAGCGGCGGCGACTCTGGCACTGTCCACAGTGGTTGGCTGCGGAACCGGTGCGGGTGGGGACAACTCCACCGGGCAGAGCGTCGCGAACACAGCGAATAACACTGCGGCAACACCGCCGCCACCGAAGACGTACACTGGAAAGACCATCGCCACGTTTACAGGAGGCGACGTGAAGAAGGACGAGCTGGACCAACTGTACAACCTGCTGGTTGTACTGCCTGGATATCAGGATCAGGAGAGCAAGTCCGACTTCCTCACGTATTACATCGTCTGGTACAAGTACATTTACGACAAGGCAGCAGCGGACAAGACGGTCAAGGTGGATGTTGCGGCCGCCAGGGACGTGGCGGAAAAATCGATTGACCAAATGGTCGGCACCAAGTTCAAGACCAAGGACGACGTCCTGAAGGCGATGAAGGACATGGGAGTGTCGGAAGACGACCTTGTCCGCCTCGCCATCAAAGGTCAGTACATTCGCCACTACGTTCAGAACCAGATGAAGGACCTCAAGGTCAGCGACGCGGCCGTGCAGGATTACTACAACAAGCACAAGGACGAGTTCACGACGGTGACCGTGGAGCACATCCTGGTGAATTCGCTCGCAGACGCCAAGAAAGTGGAAGGTGAACTCAAGGCCGGCGCTGATTTCGCCAAGACTGCGGACAAGTATTCCAAGGATCCGGGGGTTAAGGAAAACCACGGCAAGTACGCTGACAGCCCCGTCACCCAATTCGTTCCGGAGTTTGCGAAAGCTGCCGCAACCCTGCCGATTGGCAAAATTAGCGATCCGGTTCACACGCGATACGGCTATCACATCATGCGCGTGGACAAGCGTACCGTGCAGCCGTTCTCGGAAGTGAAAACGGCAATACACGACAAGCTCCTTCAGGACATGCAGGGCAAGAAAGAACAGTCGATTTACGACAATGCGAAGAAAGCAGCACACATCAAGGTGTTGGTCAAAGAGTCCGAACTGTGATGAACCAAGTTTGCCGCTGATATCGGCCGCAGCGCCCCCCTCCGCACAACGGCGGGGGCGCTTTTGCGCTGCGTATAGTCGATTGGCAAGCGTAACATAATAAGTGCACATCAGGAATCCACAGTCGGTGTATACACATATTGGTGGATTGGCACCGGAAATCGCGTGTTTCCGAACGTCACCTGTGTACAGAAGCGAACTGTTGACTGGAAATGGTTCGGCAAGTGTTCAGCACAATACAGATACAAGGTGGGGATCAGCGGTTGAAAGCTACTGGCATCGTACGTAGGATTGATGACCTCGGTCGCGTAGTCATTCCGAAGGAAATTCGACGAACGCTGCGGATTCGGGAAGGAGATCCCTTGGAGATCTTTGTGGATCGCGACGGCGAAGTGATTCTGAAGAAGTACTCGCCCATCGGTGAACTCAGCGACTTCGCGAAGGAGTACGCGGAATCGCTTGCAGACGCCACTGGACACATCGCCATGATTACGGACAGAGACGTGATTATCGCTGTAGCCGGGGCTTCGAAAAAGGAGTTTCTGGAGAAACCAATCAGCGACGAAGTAGAACAGGCTATGGAAGACAGGAAGACTATCGTCAACGGCGGCGGGGAGTACGCAGTCGTGCGCGACCGGGCGGAGAAGTTTTCGTCTCGCGTGATTGCGCCCATCGTGGCTGCCGGTGACCCGATTGGGGCCGTCATCTTGCTGTCGCGCGACGAAGGCAGGCGAATGGGGGACCTGGAGAAAAAGCTTGCGGAGACGGCCGCAGGATTTCTCGGAAAGCAAATGGAACAGTGACCGAATCGGTCGCCGTTGGGAAGCCCGCACAATCGTGCGGGCTTTTGACATTGCAGGACTATCCCTCACAGTCTGTCCATACGTATTACCAGTGTGAGGCTTAGCGCATTTCTGCGCGTGGGAGTGAGGGAAAGAGTGCCGCAACGTCATGGATTTGTCCACGGCGCTTTGTTATTGGCTGCAGCTGCCGTCATCAGCAAGCTGCTGGGGTCTGTGTACACCATTGTGCTGCAGAATATCATTGGGGATCACGGGATGGGACTGTTTCAAATGGCGTATCCCATTTACGCCACTCTGTTAGCCGTAGCGACTGCCGGATTTCCCGTGGCCATTTCGAAGCTCGTGTCGGAGAGGGTGGCACTGGGCGATGAAGAAGGTGCCAAGAGGACGTTCCGCGTGGCGGTTGTCGTCCTTGGGGCTGCCAGTGTCGCGACATTCGCCATCCTCTACTTCCGCGCAGACGAGTGGGCAGTGCTGGCGGGAGACAAGGATGCCGCAGGGGCGATTCGGGCGATTGCTCCGGCGCTCCTGCTTGTTCCAGTCATGAGCGCCATTCGCGGGTATTTTCAAGGGTATCAGTGGATGCAGCCGACTGCTGCTTCACAGGTACTGGAGCAGTTTGTCCGGGTGGCCACGATTGTCGGCCTCGCGCTCTGGTTGACGGAGGCAGGTTACGGAAAAGCGGATGCGGCGGCCGGCGCTGCATTCGGAGCAGTCACAGGAGCTGGCGCAGGTCTCCTGCTCCTCATCTACTACTGGCTGGCACGCCATCCCCGCGCCGAGGTGCAGGCTCGCGGGCAGAGCGCGCCCGCGAGCACTTTGGCCAGACAACTCCTGTACTATGCGTTTCCCATCAGCCTCGGCGCGCTGGTCGTTCCGCTGATGAACAACGTGGACGTCGTCACGGTGACCAATTTGCTCAAGGAGGCGGGGGAGTCCCAACAAGCAGCGACGACCGACTTTGGGTTACTCAGTGGCCGCGCGTCCAAACTGATGATGTTTCCGACCACATTGGCCGCAGGTATTGGGATAGCGGTCATGCCGGCCGTCTCCGAGGCGTTTACGCTCGGCTTTCGGCGCTTGGTGTCCGAGCGAATTGACACAGCCATCCGCCTGACCGTCATGATTGCGCTGCCGGCCAGCATTGGCATGGCCCTGCTCGCGACGCCCATCGACGTCGCGCTCTTCAAGGACGACGCGGGAGCCAAGACGATACAGGTTATGGCGTGCGCCACCGTATTCGCCAGCGTTCAGTCGACCGCCGCAGCTGCGCTCCAGGGTACCGGTTGGATGTACCTCCCGGTATTCAACCTGCTGGCCGCGTCCGGGGTCAAGCTGCTGGGAAACCTGATGCTTGTTCCACACTACGGGATTGTCGGCGCCAGCGCTTCGACGGTTGTGAGTTACGCGACCGCGACCGCGCTGAACGTATGGGCGCTGCAGAACCGACTCGGAGAACAAATCCGGTGGAGTCGCTGGGTGGTCAAACCGGCTGTCGCCACGTTTATTATGGGCGGATTCGTATATGCTATGGAATCGCAATGGAAACTGTGGGGAGGCTTTGATTGGGACCGGACCTGGACGCTGTTGTTCAGTGGTATGATTGTCATGGCTGCCACCCTGATTTACACGGCTGCCCTGGTCCTCACAGGAGCCTTGACGGCACGTGAACTAGCGAGTGTGCCCAAAATCGGCCCGACTCTGGCCGCGTTGTTCCAGAGGCTGGGGTGGGTCCGCACGTAAGGGAATACCGCTCATGAACGACAGGAGGGAGATGCTTGGCGAAGATCTCTGTTGTGGGTCTGGGGCCAGGAGACATAGCAGGGCTTCCGATGGGAACATACCGCCTGCTCAAGTCAGGCCAAAAAGTAATACTGCGTACGGCAGTCCATCCTGTTGTCGATACTTTGCGGCAGGAAGGGATAGCTTTTTCCACGTTTGACGAGTTGTACGAGACAGGCGAAGACTTTGCTCAGATTTACGAAGAGATGGCGCATCGACTGGTGAACGCGGCACGCCAGGAGGGCCAGGTTGTGTACGCCGTGCCCGGCCATCCGCTGATGGCCGAGCAGTCTGTGCAAAATCTGTTTCGACTGGCCCTGGAGGCGGGCGATGTGGAGGTCGAAGTTGGCGCCGGGCAGAGTTTTCTCGACGCGGTGTGCAGCGCGCTCAAAGTTGACCCGATTGAGGGCTTCCTGTTGCTCGACGGGACCCAGTTGAACCCGAATTCGCTGCAACCCGGCCTGCACACATTTGTCGTTCAGGTCTACAGCCCATTTGTGGCATCGGAAGTGAAACTCTCGCTGATGGAAGTCTACCCGGACGACTACCCGGTGACGGTCGTGCGCGCTGCCGGTGTGAAAGGGCTGGAGCAGATCAGCACTGTTCCTCTGCACGAGCTCGACCATGTGCCCTGGGTGGACCACTTGACCACCGTCTACCTGCCTCCTTCTGCCGATGAGGCTGTTCGCTACCGCGACCCGTGGCATCTGGTCGACCTGGTGGAGACCCTCCGGGGGCCGGATGGCTGCCCCTGGGACCGGAAGCAAACGCACAAGTCGCTGCGCAAGTATGTGATTGAAGAGGCGTACGAGGTGGCGCACGCCATTGACGAGGCGGATCCGTTTGCGCTCTGCAACGAACTCGGAGATCTCCTGCTGCAAGTCCTGCTGCACGCGCAGATTGCCCGGGAGACAGGGGACTTTTCCATCCGCGACATCTATGAGGCTCTGGCTGCAAAGCTAGTTCGCAGGCACCCGCACGTATTTGGCGACCAGCGCGCAGCGAACGTGGCGGAGGCCAACCGGTTGTGGGCACAGGTGAAAGCGGAAGAAGCAGGGCGAGCGGATTCATCCTTTGTCATCGACCAGGCGAAGTGGGGCAGGCCGCCGCTGCAGGTCGCGCTCGACCTTCAGGACAAGGCGGCATCCATCGGCTTTGACTGGGACAGCGTCCAGGCTGTAGTGGACAAGCTGCGCGAAGAGACGGCAGAGCTCGAGCGAGAAGTCGCTGCGAAGGAGCCGTCGCTGGACCGGCAACAAGAAGAGTTGGGTGACCTTCTGTTCACGCTCGTCAACGTCGCCCGCTGGCTGAAGATTGACCCCGAGGAGGCGCTGATTGGCGCGAATCGCAAGTTTGCGCAAAGAATTCGCTTTGTCGAACGAAAATTAAAGGAAATTGGCGGCGACACAGCGAATAATGCACCGACAGATTTGGAGAAATATTGGAATCAGGCGAAATCGAGCGGGAAATCGACCACGAATTCGCTTGGTTAGCAGGATTTCTCCGGTCTGGCACGAATACATCTTTCGGACATTCCCACGAAGGGGGCTTTTCACTGTGAACAAGAACGACCTGATTAATAAGGTTGCAGAACAAACCGGCCTGAAGAAAAAGGACGCAGAGCAGGCGGTAAACAGCGTGTTTGCTGCGATTGAAGAAGCTCTCGCTGCAGGTGAAAAGGTGCAAGTGATTGGTTTTGGTACGTTTGAAACGCGCAAGCGCGCTGCTCGTTCCGGTCGGAACCCGCAAACCGGCGAAATCATCGAAATCCCGGAATCCGTCGTTCCGGCTTTCAAACCGGGCAATCGCCTGAAGGAACTGACAAAGTAATTTGCGGCTCGACAAATTTTTGAAGTCCTCTCGCCTCATCAAGCGGCGTACAGTCGCGAAAGAAGTCTCTGAGGCAGGCCGGATCCTGATCAACGGAAAGGTGGCAAAACCGGGTTCCGATGTGAAAGTCGGCGACGTTTTGACCATCAAGT
>CAZYAH010000028.1:0-12875 GCA_964645595.1 uncultured Alicyclobacillaceae bacterium
CATGAACTCCTCGTGGTTGAACGGCAGCAAGGTGCCATCGAGGTCAAACAACAACGCGCGCAGGGTCATGTTCTGCTCCTCCCCTTTCCAGTTCCTGTTCAATCAGACCATGCCCGGGAAACCCACTTGTCGAAACGCCTCAAACACGACGATTGCGACGGAGTTTGAGAGATTGAGGGACCTTGCGTCCGGGCGTATGGGAATCCGGATAACCTGCTCTGGGAACTTCTCTAGTATCCACTCCGGCAAACCTTTGGTCTCTTTCCCGAACACCAGGAAATCGTCTTTTGTGTAACGGACGTTGGTGTACCACTGTTTGCCTTTGGTCGACGCGTAAAAGAAGCGGCCCTCCGGATGCTTGTCCCATACTTCCTGAATCGAATCGTGGTAACGGATGTCGAGCAGGTGCCAATAGTCCAATCCAGCGCGCTTCAACTGCTTGTCATCCGTCGAAAAGCCAAGCGGACGCACGAGGTGCAGGACACACCCGGTCGCCGCGCAGGTTCGCGCGATGTTCCCAGTGTTGGCCGGAATCTCTGGTTCGACAAGTACGATGTGCACAATCAAACGCTCCCCTGTAGGTAAACTGCCCACTGACAGTGTATCACAAGGGGCTTTCCGAACTCACTTCGGAAGGTCGAAATCTAGCAGAACACGTCCGGAAGGTGCACAAACGCGTACCGGGTGCGCGGCGTCCAGGCGCGGCTGTCGAAATATCGGAAATGCCGGTGATAGCTGGCGTCGGTGTGAGCATTTACGAGCGGATCGCCGGCGCTGTCGAAATCGGTCACGATGGTCGAATGGTGGAATTTTCCCTTGCCCTCCCAGTCGTAAAAGATCACGTCGCCAATCTTTAAGTCTTTTGGTTCCTGGATTACGGTGGCACCCACCTTGTTGACGAGGTATTGGTAAAGGGCGTGGGAAGTGGTCCAGCTGTAGCTCCAAGACTCTGCGCCCTTGGCGTTCGAGTACCGGCACCACCATCCGGTCGCTCGGCTCTCGCCTCCTTTCATCGGCATTTGACCGGCGAACAGGCACTGCGATATGAAGTTGGTGCAATCCACGTCCACTCTGGGAAAGGCGGGATTGTACCCGTCCCACCAAAGTTCTGCGTAACGCAGCGCCTTCACGCGGTCATACGGGACGCACGTCTTGTGTTTCGGCATGCGGAACCACTCTGGAAGTTGGTCCGCCCGGCTTGTCTCCACCGCTTCCCCAGGCAGAGGGTGGTTTTCGGACGACTCTTCCGCGCGTGCTAATACCCAATTACCGTCCTTCCACGCCCAGTGCTGGAGGTGCTGGATAATGCGCGACTCCACCCCGTAGTCGTATCCGTCCCGGTAGACCCAAGTGACAATCTCGTCGACGCGGACGCGGTGAACAGACGACGAAGAAGGGGATTCGACTGGGTGGACAGTGATTTTCGAGTGAGCGCGCAACAGCCGGCTCCGCCGCTGGCGGATGGCCCTCGCCTTGGCTTCGATGCTGGCGGTGAGCACCTTCCCCCACTTTGACCTGGGGTTGATGTGCGCGGTTTTCAAGAGAGATTCGCAGTCCCCGGTTACCCATACCCTGTTTCTTTCCTCGAAGTAGCCACGAATGGCGCTGATGCAGGATTTCACTGTACCACTCCCTCACATTCCACTGTTGTAGGGTATGACAATCGCCCGGGGTGGTGACTGTTGGCCAAGAACCGCTCTGTCGTGACGTTGGTAATGCGTTATGGTATACTACGCCACGGAACACGGTTCCGTTGGGCGGGACACTTCAGGAGGGGCAGCCATGCCAAACAGCGAGTCAAAAGAGGCTGGTGTACGCGCTGTCGAGCGCGCACTCGACATTTTGCTGTGCTTCTCGCGGTCCGAGGGTGGACTTAGCCTCAGTGAAATTGCCCGGGAAGTCGGGCTCCACAAAAGCACCGTACACCGCCTGCTCAACTCACTGCTGAACAAAGGCTTCGTTCGCAAACACCCCCAGTCTGACAAATATCTGCTCGGCTGGACGGTACTTCAGCTGATCAGCAATATCTACCATTCCGACGAACTCTCCACGGTGGTGCTTCCCATCATGACCCGGCTGCGGGATATTACCGGGGAGACGGTCAGTCTGTATATTCGCTCAGGCACAGAGCGCATCCGGATACACTCTGTGGAAAGCAACGAACCTGTGCGCAATGTGGCGACAGTTGGGAAAACGTATCCACTGTACATAGGAGCTTCAGGGAAAGTCCTGTTGGCGCACGCGGAGGCGGACGTGATTGAACAGGTCCTAAGCGACCCAAACATTCCCGCCGGGATTTCGAAGGACGATTTGCTCCTGCAATTGGAGAACATTCGCAGAGATGGATATGCTATCAGTGTTCAGGAACGCGACGCGGGCGCGGCCGCCATTGCCGTTCCGGTGTTCGGCCGCAATCAGTTTGTCGCGGCCTTGTCCGTATCTGGGCCAGTGACCCGTTTTACGAAGAAAAAGATGTTCGAACACATCGAAGCCATTCGGCATTCCGCATCGTTGATGACTCGGTTGCTCACCCACTGACGCAGGACAGCTGTGGACCCGCCGCGCAATGCGCGCAGCGCGCATTGCAACCCTATCCGAGTGAGGTGATTTGTCGTGAGTGAAATGACGATTGTCGTTATGGAAGGAGATCAGACAGGTCAAGAGCTGTTGAACGAGGCCCTGCGCGTGCTTTCTGAGGACGTGATTGGGCTGCCGATTCAATTTGAGCGCTACGACCTGAGTTTGGAAAATCGGAGAAAGACGCAAAACCAGGTCGTTTACGAAGCGGCCAAGGCCATGAAAAAGTACCGCTACGGCCTGAAGGCGGCTACCATCACGCCGGAGACCAGCGGCGATGTCGGCAGTCCGAACGCGATTTTGCGAAAGGAAATCAACGGTACCGTCATTGTCCGCACTGGTCGCCGCATTCCTGGCATCGCTCCGCCGGTCGGCGTCTACTCCCCCATCTCGGTCGTGCGCATGGCCGTGGACGACGCCTATGGCGCCAAGGAATGGCGTGAGACGGTGGGCGATGACGAAGTGGCCTACCGGACCGAACGGATTTCGCGCAAAGTGTGCCGTGGCGTCGCCGAGTACGCGTTCCAGCACGCACAGCGCATGAACGCCAAGGTGTTTGGCGGGCCGAAGTTTACGGTCAGCCCGGTCTATGAAGGCATGCTGAAGGAAGAGCTGGATGCTGCCGCCAAGCGCTACCCTAGCGTTCCCTATGAACCGCAATTGATTGACGCCACCTACGCGCTGTTGTTGGTCAAAGCCGGCGAGGCGCTGGTCATCCCTGCGTTGAACCGGGACGGCGACTGCCTGTCCGATTTGGTGTTGCAGATGTTCGGTTCCATCGCGGGCTCCGAGTCCATCCTGCTCGCGCTCGACGAAGACAGCAAGCCGCAGGTCTTGATGGCCGAGGCGCCGCACGGGACTGCCCCCAGCCTGTTCGGCAAGAACGTGGCCAACCCGATGGCGATGATCCTCGCCGGCGCGTCGCTGTTGGCGTACCACGAAGATCGCCAGTACCAGACGGTGTCCCGCGCCATCTACGAGGCGACGCTCGAGTCGGTGGTGTCTGGATTCCGCACGGCCGACCTTGGCGGCGGGACAAGCACGACCGAGTTTACGGACGAAGTCATCCGGCGCGTAAAGACGAAACTGGAAGTCTGGAGCACGCTCGGTTAATCCCAGCCGGTTCAAAGTTTTGATCCGGATAAACGCCCATACACTGTCAATCCCCCGCGAATAGGCTGGCGTAGAGAGCGCCTAGCTGAAAGCGGGGTGATTGTGTTGTTGCGTCGACAAGCCGTCCCAGAATGGGTCAAGATCCTCATGCAGGAACTGACCAAACCTCCGTATTTCCTCGAGTACATGTTGAAAGAGAGTCACCGTCCCCCAGCTGAGGCTTCCGCCTCTGCCGGTCGGCCGCCTTCAGGCGACGACCGCCACAGCGATGTAAAGAAGTACGATGTGAGGAGGTCGGAAGGGTCCTCGCGAAGAGCTGAGCACAGCTCCTCGTCTGCCACGAGGCAAGTGCCAAGACCAGCCCCCGCGGGAGGATATACCGCGAGACAAGAGCGGGAGTCTTCTGCAGCGACTAGAGCAGCAGGGTATCGCGCGGGAAACGGCGGCCAATCCCCCAGTCGCCACCAGGGAGCCGCAGAGCGGCAAGAATTCGTTCCGACGGCACACACGAGAAAACTGAAGACCTCAGCAAAGAAGCGGGCCTGGTCCGCAGCGTTTCGCCAGGCAGGATATCCGGTTGGACTGGCCAAGGCGTACAGTTGGAAAGTGGAAAGTGCAGAGCCTGTGGCGAACGTCGTCAAAGTCGCGACCAGTCGAGGCAGGTACGCGCTCAAACGCACACACATCTCGCCGGAACGCGTGGAGTTCATACACAAGGCGACTCAGTACTTGCGCAAGCAAGGGTTTCAAAAGGCGCCCAGGTTCGCCCTGACGTCCGACAAACTGCCGAGCGTCGAGAAAGATGGCCACACGTACTACGCGACACAGTGGATTGACGGAAACAACGTCAATTTCGCTTCGCTGTCCCAGCTTGGGCAATTGGCCCGTACACTGGCGGAGTTTCACGAACTGTCCCGCGGGTTTGAATGGAACGCGTACAACCCGCCGTATGAATTCGGATTGGCCACCATGATCCGTAGGCGTACAGCGGATCTGAAAAATCTGTTGATCCGTGCGGAGACGCGGGAGAACCCGGACGAATTTGACCAGGTGCTGACGCGGTTAGCGCCGAGATTGCGTCAGGATGCGGAAAAGAGCCTGCGGATTGCGGAAGACAACCAGTGCAACAAATTCCTGCTGCAAGACGAAGAGCATCCGGGCCTGTGTCACCTGGACGTGATTCCGGGCAACTTTGTGTATACCGCTGACAAGGAAATCTATGTCCTGGACCTCGACCTGTCCACGTTTGCGCCGCGGGTGCTGGACCTCGCGCACTTGCTGCGGCGCAGCCTCCAGCAGCTGAACTGGCAGCCGGAAGCCGCTTACACCTGCTTTGTCCACTACGACGCAGTTCGACCAATGACGGCAGAAGAATACCTGTGGGTGCAATGCTTGCTCACTTTTCCCTACCGGGTGTGGCGCCTGGCCCACACGCGCTTCCACGTCTTCCGCGACCGTCGTCAGACCGAGGAGTTAAAGGAGATCTCCGCGCAGGAAGCAAGGCGGCAGGCCTTCCTCGAAGAGTATGGACGCCAAATCATGAGAGAGGTAGACTGACCCAGGCGACGACGGACGCTCATCTCATCGATGGAGCCGATCCAGTCAGGCGTGCGCCTGCTCCAATTGCAACAGTTTTTCCTTCAAGTGAATCTGCGACCCCGCGTATCCGGTGAGCGATCCGTTGCTGCCCACGACGCGGTGGCAGGGAACGATAATGGCAACCGGGTTGGCCCGGTTGGCCTGCCCCACTGCGCGGACGGCGTTCGCGCGGCCAACGGCCGCTGCAATCTCCTTGTACGACCGGGTTTCCCCGTACGGGATCTCTTGCAGCGCCTTCCACACCGCCATTTGAAACGGCGTCCCGCGGAGAACAAGCGGAACGTCAAACTCCTTGCGCCGCCCCGCAAAATACTCCTCCAGTTGCCGAGCGGCTTCTTCTGCCCACTTCGCGGCGGCCGCCACGCCCGGTTCCGTCGCGTCCTCGTACGCAGGGTGCTGATCGAGCGTTTCCACCCGCCAGTCGACGGAGCACACGCCTTCCGCTGTCGCCGTGATGAACAGCGTGCCAAAGGGAGTACCGTATAGCCTCCGCTGTACTGCACCTGCATGAATGAGTGTCGGCATTGCTCATCCCTCCACAGTCAACAATTCACTGCCCACGCCATTTCCGCGCGCACCTGTTCATCCGCTTCCTGCGCGTACGCCGCGGCAACGGCAGACATTGCGTCGCGACCGCCAATCTCGCGCAACGCCCACGCAGCGCTCGCGCGCAGTTCGGGGCGCTCACTGGCCAAGAACGGCTTGATGGCGGGCACCGCCTCTTGCATACGACTGTTTCCGAGCGCAATCAGGGCATTACGCTGCCAGGTTCGAAGCCCTCGCCAGGCTGCTGCGGTGTGGCCGTACTTGCGCTGAAACTGGCGATTGCTCATGGTCAAGATCTCGACGAGGTCCGGGAACTCCAACTCGCCGTGCGGAAGGTATTCCTCGTGTGCCGCAGAGTGAACATCGCGGTTGACCGGACAAGCCCACTGGCAGACGTCGCATCCCCAGACGCGCCTGCCCATCGGCTTGCGAAACTCGACAGGAATGATGCCTTTCATCTGCGTCACGTACGACAGGCAGCGCTTGGCGTCAATCACCCCGGGGCGGATGAGCGCCTGCGTCGGGCAAGCGGTCAGACACAGCTCGCATGCCCCGCATTTTTGCGACTGTTCTGTCTTTGCGACCTCCACTTCCACGTCCACTGCCAGCGTTCCGAGGAACACAAACGAACCGTACGGCTCCGTGTACAGCATGCAGTTCTTGCCAATCCAGCCGATGTTGGCCCGTTCCGCAACGCGGCGATCCACCAGCGGCGACGTGTCCACGGCAATTTTCGCCGCGATGGGGCGTCCAACGTGTTCACTCAATTTGACAGCCAGTTGAGACAGACGCTCTTGCATTACGCGGTGGTAGTCCTGTCCGTACGAGTACACGGTGACAACCCCGTATCCCGTTCGTTTGGGATGCCGCTTAGCCAGTTGCTTGCCTTCCGCAGTGAGGTACGCCATGGCCACCGCAATCAGGGACTTGGCGCCCGGGAGCCAGCGCTGCGGGTCAATGCGGTCTTCGATGTCTTCGTGTTCGAAGCCCGTGCGGCCGCGTTTCGCGTACGACTCGAGGCGCGGACGCAGCTCCGGGAACGGGTCTGCCGTCGTAGCCCCAATCGCGTCAAATCCGACCTCGGCGCCCATGCGCTTCAAGTCTTCGAGCCGCACCTCAATCATTTCGGCACCGCCGCCCGCGCGAGTGTGTCGCATCGCTCATTGAACTCGACTCCCGCGTGGCCTTTCACTTTCTCAAACGTGACGCGGTGGCGTTCCATCTCCTTCAGCAGGCCTTGCCACAGGTCCTGGTTTTGCACAGGGTCTCCCTTGCTGTTTTTCCAACCGTTTTTCTGCCAGGACACGTACCACTTCTGCCGAAAACAGTTGATGAGATAGGCAGAGTCGCTGTAAAGGCGAACCTCGCACGGAACCTTGAGCGCTCTCAAGGCTTCCACCGCAGCAGTGAGCTCCATGCGCTGGTTGGTAGTCTGGCGCTCGCCGCCGGAAATTTCTTTTGTCTTGCCGTTATATATCAAGACGGCGGCCCACCCTCCCGGGCCCGGATTGCCCGAGCAGGCGCCGTCGGTGTAAATATCAACTTGAGGGGGACTG
Organism: uncultured Alicyclobacillaceae bacterium; assembly: GCA_964645595.1. GTDB lineage: Bacteria > Bacillota > Bacilli > Alicyclobacillales > Alicyclobacillaceae > Alicyclobacillus_A. The sequence goes on from CAZYAH010000028.1 coordinate 7,392, forward strand.
CCATTGCGACCGGTTTGTCCTGTCGGCATCCTCAACACCTCCACCCCCATTATAACCGCGCCGAGGACAGATGCATCTGCCATCGCAAAGTGGCATCTTCGCCAGGAGAATCAGGGCAGAAAAGCTGCTGGACAGGCATTGCTCAAAGGTACACGCGCCACAGGACCACACCGGAGACGAGCAGCGACAGTCCGGCGATGACGTATGCGGAGACTGCGCCCAGTGCATGCCGCTTTTTATGCAGCCAGCGGCCAAACTGAACGGTGTAGACAAACACCCACAGCGGAATCAGCATGGAAAGGGCGAATCGCAGCATCAGACTGCCTCCCTCTTCGACTTGCGCAAGGTGCCAAAGCAAATCACTGCAATCGGCAGTACAAACGTGACAATCCATCCCCAGCGCCAGATGAACCTGTCATCCAGGTGCAGAACCAACGCGACGTCGTTCGGCAGCAGACTGCCGGACAGGCAGAGGAGGCCCAGCGCTGGCAAAATGGGACGGTACGACGGCCAGGCGAAGGCGAACGCGAGGCAATACGCGGCAGCCCACAGCGTGATGGCCATTTTCACCACAGCCACACTCACCCACATGAAGATGAAGACACTCTCGAGCCTTTGCACAAACCGACCGAGGTGTATGATTCTCGCCATGGAGTACATTGGAGAAGTCATTTTGATGGCTTCGTCGGGCGTGAAAATCATGTGGTACACCACCAGAAACAGCGCCAGGACGACAGTGGAGTAAAGCGTGCTCTTGAGGCCTACGCTGCGGAAGTCGCGCGGGTCATGCATATGCGAACGAATCAGGCTGAGCAGCAACACGTTTGCAAAGATGGACGAGCCAAGCAAAGAACTCCTGGCTATGCTGCCAATCCCGTTGCCCCAAAACGGGAACAGCAAGTTGGTGTTCCAGAACTTCCAGGTCAACAGGCACAGCGCCAAAACCCCTACTACCAACACCGGCAAGGCGATGTAGCCAACTCGGGCGATTCCTTCCAGTCCGCAGTACGCAACGTACACGATGCACGCGACGAAGAGACCGCCGACAATGTAGATGGGCGTATTGGGCAAGACGGTTGTAATCACGTTTTCCATGAACTGACGCATGATGCTTGCCGTAATGACCAGGAAGTATAAGGCCAGCACTACGGCAACCAATGCCGTCCCCGTCTTGCCAATCCAAGCTCGGCAGATTTCAATCAGCCCGCGACGGGAGGATGTCCGCCGAAAAAGCGCGTCGACAATGAGCAGCGTTGTCGCCGAAATGACTCCGGACAGCAGCGGAACCATCCACGCCGCCTCATAGCCAGCCTCCGACGCAAAGCGCGGGTAGTTCAGAAAGGCGTGCGCTGCAACCAGTACGGACATCATGGCCGTCAGTTCCTTGCCGCCGACCGAAGCCTTGCTTTGTGGGTTGTTCATGACTGGTCATCCCCTTCGTTCCGCTTCATGCGCTGCACAGACTTTGACCAGGTTCGCGTGTAGGGCTGCTGGCGCCAAAGTTTTTTCGTCCGCAGGTATGGCGGGCGCTGGTTCATGTTGTACGCAGGGGCGCGCAAGAACACGTCCGTAGAGGCATCCATGCTCGGCGTAACCGGCGCGAAGAGGGGAACCCCGAACGACTTCTGCACCGACAGGCGCGCCAGCATGACGCAAAACAGCAATGTGATCCCGTAAAATCCAAAAAATCCGGCCACCAGCAGGTAGATAAAGCGGTACAGCCGCACCGCAAAGCCCAAATGGTAGTTCGGAATCGAAAAGGACGCCAACGCCGTAATGGCCACCACAATGACGAGCAACGGGCTCACAATTCCGGCCTGAACCGCCGCCTGGCCGATGATCAATGCGCCGACAATGCCGATGGTGGGCCCAATGGCCGAAGGAATGCGAACCCCAGCTTCGCGGATCAGTTCAATCGCAAACTCCATCATGATGACTTCAAGTATGACAGGAAACGGCACCTGCTCCCGGCTGCCGGCAATGGCGAGCATGAGGTCGGTCGGGATCATCTCCGGGTGATAGTTGGTTATCGCCACGTACACCGCGGGCAAAAACGTCGCAAACACCACTGCTATCCACCGGATGCACCGCAAGAACGATCCGAATGGAACGCGCAGGTACGCGTCTTCCGGCGAGTGCATCAGCGTCCAGAACACCACCGGCACAGCGAGCACATACGGGCTGTGGCCGACGAAGATGGCCACGTGTCCTTCCATCAGCATGTGGACTATCCGATCCGGCCGCTCCGTCGCCAGGGTCTGCGGAATCATCACGTTGGGATTGTCGTCGATAAACTGCTCGAGCATCCCGCTGTCCGGGAGAAAATCCACATCGATGGACTTGATGCGGCGGCGCACTTCTTCAATCAGCCGCTCGTTTGTCAAGCCGTGAATGTACATGATGGCGACGTCCGTCTTCGCCTGGTTGCCGACGCTAAACATCTCCGTGATCAGGTCTTCGCTGCGCAACCGGGCGCGGACCAGGCCCGTATTGGCGCGGAAATTTTCTGTGAAGGCGTCGTGCGGTCCGCGCACGACACTCTCCGTCTGCGTCAGGCCGACGGTCCGGTGCTCCCAGCCCTTGGTCTCTACCAACAGCGCCGAGTCGCAGCCGTCCACGAATACGACGGTCGATCCGGTCAGGATCCCCGACGTAATTTCCTCCCACTTGGACATATCCGACACCTGGTTGCCAGGCAGCAGCGCCTTCTTGACGACTTCCATCTTCCGCGCGGCGGGCTCGCCCGCAATGTGCGCAAGCAGCATCAGAGGCTGCAGGATGTGCGTGTTGATAATGTTCTTGTCGGACATGCCGTCGATGAAAACCGCCATCGCTCTTGTCGGCTTCTCCGTCCCGATGGAAAACTCGCGGATGACGATATCCTTGTTCGTCGGCACGTGGAAGATTTCACTCACAGTCGCCTTCGACTCGTCGATGTCCGGCGTGATGCACTCGCGCGAAACGCGACTTGTGCTCCGGTCTTTGGCAGCGGATCGGACCAGCTCCTGGACTGGAATTGGACGGCGAACGGTCAGCTCACCCCCGCCGTCGGTCTGATCTTCTTCTGCATGCTTGCCGCTGCGGGCACCTCGCGACTCGGGCGAATGGCCGTCACCTTGCGGGCGATCAGCTGCGGACGAACGCTCTTCTCCCGGCGGAGCCTTGGCTTGTCCATCCTCTTCGAGAGAAAACTGTTCGTCCAGAATGCCATCGTCCACTGTTACCAACTTGCGCAGCCAATCGCCGATTCGCACAGTTCTCCCCCCGAACGCAGTTTTACTCTAAGATAGAGTGCGACAGAAACGGGCGATTATTCCGGAGATGGAACATCCAGCGTTCGTGTGAGCGTCAAGCTGCGGGGAGAAGTAACAAGGCGTCGAGGAGAAGCGAGAGGAGAGAGACCGTGGAGAAGACGGTGGCGGACGACCGTATCCCCGTGCGCGGTACTGTCCGCCAGTGATTCAGTGCTCGCGTCCCGTGGTCACTTTTTCAGCAGCGACCTCGGGACAATCGTCACGCGCAGCGTCACCAGTTTGGTACTGGAAGAGTAATCGAGGATTTCAATCCCGTAGGGGTTCTGCGGGCGTTCTGTGAAGTTAAGGTGGATGATGTAGTTGTCCGGATCCACCGTGATCCAGTTCGGCCAGGGCAGGTGTTTGAAGATGAAGAACAACGCACTGGGCGGGACGGGGAGTTGGCCCATTGTGGCGCTCCTGAACTGAAGGCTGAGGTTGCCGTTTTGCACTTGCGGTGACATGACCATGTCCCAGTCCACGACCCGATTGGCCAGCTTGATTCCGACCTGGAGCTGCCAGTCGGTGTCGAAGTGGACGCGGACGTACGACAGCACGCCCTGGACGTCCTTCTGCTCCGCAATGGCGTACTCCAGGTAAGTGTTGATGGCGTCCTCGCCAACCGCCAGTTGGACAGTGGCCGCCTTGTCCTGACTGGATAATTTATCGACCTTTTGCTGGACGGTGTCCGCTTTGGGGAGTGACCCCCACCACAAGGTGAAGCCGACGAGAACCAGCAAGTTGAGCGACAGGAGCGTGACAAACGCCTTTTTCCACATGGGTCGTCCTCCTCAAGCGGTTGTCTCCCGGGCACGTAGACAGGGCGCGCTGAATCCGCTAGGATAGAACCGCGCGTTGTGTGCTGCGACGTCCTGCGCATGCCCTGGACGGGTGTCTCCCTGTCCAAGAGGTTTATGCGAGCGAAGGTGGTAATTGTCCCATGAATGTGAACAAGTGGCGAAATTGGGCGCTTGTCTTCATGTTTGGCGGTTTTTTCACCATGTACCTCGGCTTGTTCGACAAGGCCATACTGCCCGTCCTCTTGGTTCTCGGCGGCCTCTCGGTGGTGGCCGGCATCCTCATGTACTTCCGGTTCGGCCCCGTGAATACGAGCATTCATGAAACGGAGTGTCCGCGTTGCGGATCGAAAATCCGGTTGACAGGCGAGACGGACGCCTGCAGTCAGTGCCGTCAGCCGCTGCGCCGGACTTCGGATGGCCAGTATGAACCCTACGTTCCCAACTGACTGCTGCTACTTGCTTCGCGAGCTGTTCCGGCGCGGTTTGCGCTGCTTTGCCGACTCCGCATTCGAGAAAACTTTTTCTTTCAGCTTCGACTCTGTTTGCAACAACTTGTAAAACTGACAGAACTCCGAGACAGGACAGATGTCGCATTTCGGATTGCGCGCTGTACACACTTTGCGCCCGTGATGGATCAGCCAGTGATGTGCCTGAGACCACAATTTCTGCGGAATTCTCTGGCAAATCTGCCGCTCTGTAATCTCCGGGTTCATGCTGTTGGCAATCCCAATCCGGTTGGCCACCCGCTGTACGTGGGTGTCGACCGCGAGCGCCGGAATGCCAAACGCGTTCGAGAGCACCACGTTGGCCGTCTTCCGGCCGACGCCCGGCAACTGCACCAGTTCCTCCCGGGTTTGCGGAACTTCCCCGTTGTACTTCTCCAGCAACATTCTGCAGGCTGCCACAATGTTCTCTGACTTCGCCCGGAACAATCCCAACTCTTTGATATCTTCTTGTAGTATTTCCGGCGTGATAGCCGCGTAGTCCTCGGGACCGCGATATTTTTTGAAGAGTCGCTCGGTCACCATATTGACGCGCGCGTCCGTGCACTGCGCGGACAACATCGTTGCAATCAAGAGCTCGAACGCATTGCTGAAGTTCAAGGCGCATTTGGCGTCTGGATAGCTCGCCTCCAGCCGGCCGAGCATGCGTCGAGTGTTCGCACGAGACATCAGAGCCATTGGATCAACTCCTATAGATCTTGGTAGAACGCGCAGCGTTGTATTTTGCGAATCCGTGGCGGGGCTTAGACTCCGTCGTTGTTCGACCGCCCCGTCACCTCATGATACCGTGCATTGTGAGCCTGGGCAATCGACGCCGTCTGCGCCAGGTGCTCGGCCAGAACTTCGCGAACCAGGGGCGGGCGAATGTCGATGTCCGTGCCGCGCTGA
>CAZYAH010000029.1:0-12639 GCA_964645595.1 uncultured Alicyclobacillaceae bacterium
GCCACCATTGCCTACAACTACATCGACCTGCAAATCCGGAACGACACCCAGCGAACGTACTGCTTGCGGCTGCACCTCAGCGATACTCACTTGCTGGGTGAATGGCGTGCCAACGAGCCCGAGCCGTACCGTTACGAGGTTTTCGAGAAAAACCACAGGATTACTCAGCACTTCAGCGGGAAATATCTCCGCCACAACGAGATTTGGCGACAAGTCTGGAACCGAGAAGGAAATCTCGTCGGGGAAGAGCTGATCGCCGAGAACCACGCCATCATGATGTACAGTCCGCTCCTGTCGGCTCCGGAGGCGTCTAATGTTCCGGATAATAGTAACCAATTGCGCACTGCCAATGTCCCAACAGCGTACGGAGGACAATGAACAGGGAGGCCATCACCTCCCTCAGAGGAGTCCTCTCTCAGGACCTTACGAGTGACTCGAAATGTACTCGTCAATAGTCTTCGCCTCGGGCGCGTCCAACGCGTGCGTCGCGGCCCAGTACTCGTCCGGATTGCCGTCTTTGGTGAAGACAAACTCGGCAAGGTCGGACGCAATGCGGTGAAGGTAGACAATGGCTTGGCGGTCGTGGATCTTGTCCGCAATCTGGAGCAGCGATTTCATGTTCTGAATATCGTGGACAATTCGCTTGATCTCTTCGTTCTGTGAATCTGAATGGGAATAAAACTCTGCCAACAGGGTGTCCACTTTCTTTGTCAGCGCAGGGTATTGTTGCGCATGAAAAGTGTCCCAGTTCGGTGTCGCGCCGTACCCGACCATATGGTTCGCTTCATCGTGAATGCCGCTGACGATTTCGAATGCGAGTTTCGGGTCATGCGCTTGGCTAAAAAACGCCGACTGTGCTTCGTCCACGACCTGATTGGCTGGCCTCGATTCTCTGTCTCGGGTCCACCAGACCCCCGCCGCGGCAACGACTGCGACAGTAACCCCCAACACGACAAGCGTCTTTTGCCACCGTGACACGTCACTTCCACCTTCTCTTTCCCCATTTCACCTTGATCAATGGTGTGACTTCCGCTCGTCTAACTGCCTACACTTGTCATTGGTACGCGAGGGTGATATCCGATAGACTTGCGAGTTTTAGACTTGCGAGTTTCGCTGCCATTCCAACTTTCGTCTTATCTCGGCCGGGCGACAATTCCGTTGTGCGCCTTGATAATGCCGTGCCGCAAAATGTCGAACCCATTTTCGTAAACGTACAGCCCCATCTGTTGCACCGTCATCAGTTCCCGATAGGTGTAGTTCATGGCTTCCGCCATCACGTGGTAGAAGAGCCGCGACTTCCACTGTAGACGAGGCGTTGTCATGATGGCGTATCCGCCAGGCTTGAGGAACCTACGGTGAAAGTCCAGCGCCTCCGGTTTGTACTCGTCCGGGAAGTGTTCAATCAGTCCGACGCTGATGACGATGTCGAATTCACGCCCGAATGGGAGATTGCGAATGTCCTCCACGAGAAACGACAAATTCATTTCGTCCTTGTACCAAACCTTGTAGCCCCCTGTGCTCGGGTTTGTCCCGAGGAACGGATAGAACTCCGGGAACTTTCCAAACCGATCCGTCATGCAAAACTCGTCGTAATCCACCAGCACCGCTTCCCCGCCGGGGTACATCGCGAACAGCTGCATGGCTTCGTAGCCGTCTGCGGCGCCGAGAAAGAGGATTCTCGGCCGTTGCACATCGAGCCCCTGAAACAGCGCCCGTTTGCCGCGCGGGTCCCAAATGGCGTCCTGGACCCGGTGCGTCAGATTCCACAGCGCCAGCTGTTGTAGTTCCGCCACGAGACTCGGCACTTCGCGCCAGTGCAACGAGGAAAGCGCTTTGAGCAATTCGCTCTGTACCCGTTTGCGCTCACCCGGAACGTCCTTGACGAACCACTCGTGAAACGAACGGTTGAACTTTTGCCAGGAAACCGGGACAGGCATCTGGTCCCCATTCTGTTCTTCCCACAATCGCTTGCCGCTCGCGTAATTTTCCACTCGAAACGGACGCCCGACGTCTTTCCAGGTAAGCAGAGACCAGTCCTTGACCAGATGGTCCTGAATAAACCGCTGCGCCTCCTCCGGCGAGGGCGCTCGCAAGTCAAGGCGCATGTTGGATAGTTTCAAGGTTCTTCCGATGTCTCGCTCGTCGAGACGTTTGTGCTGGAACGGTTCCTGTTCCAGGTGCTGTTCCGCCATGGACATGGTCCGCACCGCCTTTCTCGGAATATTCCGTCACTAAACAACGCACGAACGTACCGCAGCACTCTTCCCTACCATTTTATTGTATCGTTCACGCGCTACTGCCGACAACCAAAAGATGCCGTATGCAGAAGTCACACCTTGTCAGTGAATGCTGCCTTGCCTGGGATAACTGAGCGACGATTCCGGATTGCTTGACAAAATACGCAAACCTGAGAAAATCCATGTATCGTCAGGAAATCGGAAAGGACGGGGCAGTTATGGCAAACACGGTGCTCGAGACCGGCACCATGCGGCGGCGCAACCTTCAAACGAGTCGGAGCATCGGGTTGATGATGGTCGTCATTGGAGCCACGTTGTGGGGCCTCTCCGGTACGGCAGCGCAGCAGTTATTCCAGGGAGGCGGGTTTGCCCCCGGCTGGCTTGTTTCAGTGCGCATGACCATCTCCGGCCTGCTTCTCCTGTTGGCAGTTGCTGCGAAATCCGGGATGCATTCGGTCTTCGACATCTGGCGGAATGTCAAAGATGGTATGCGGGTTGTCGTCTTCGGAGTACTTGGCCTCGGCGGAGTGCAGTACACGTACTTTGCGTCGATTCACCTCGGCAACGCGGCCACGGCAACCTTTCTGCAGTACCTGGCGCCTGCTGTCATTATTGTCTACCTCGCCGTCCGTACGAGACGCCAGCCGACGCGTAGAGAGTACATCGCCTTGGTATTGGCCCTAGTGGGAACGTTTTTGCTGGTTACGAACGGATCCTGGCACACCGTAGTGGTTCCGGTTGGAGCGTTGGTGTGGGGCTTGCTGTCGGCGGTGGCGCTCGCGTTTTACACACTGTACCCAGGAAATCTCATGAAATCGTGGGGCTCCGCCCTGGTGGTCGGCTGGGGCATGTTCATCGGCGGCGCGGCCATGGGTCTGTATTTTCAGCCGTGGAATACAACCGGACAGCTTTGGTCCGTTCCATCGGCTGCCCTGGTTGTCTTTGTCGTTCTGTTCGGGACGCTGGTGCCGTTCTATCTGTACTTAGGGAGCATGCGCTACATCTCTCCGGCTGAAACGAGTTTGGCGGCGAGTTTTGAGCCGCTCTCCGCGGCAGTTGCCTCGGTCCTCTGGCTGCACACGAAATTGGGCGTGGCGACGGTCATCGGCGGGCTTTGCATCCTCGGCATCGTAGTTGTCTTGTCCGCACGAACGAAGGCAAACTAATCCGGCCTGTTAAACCGCATTGTAGAGGATCCGGCGCTGTATCGGCACCTCAAACAGTGCTCCAAACCGTCCGTGGAGAATGCGCTGCACAGCGGCGATGAATTCTTCCGATTCTCCTTCAATAAACGGATTGGGGATGAGATACGCCTTGCCATTCTGAAGATAGATGAGTTCGTTGTCCCCGGAGAACTGGGTGCCGTCCAGCGCCGACCACAAGATGAGAAACTCGCCTTGCAACCCCAGTTCACCCTTGGCCCACTGCGTCAGCCGGTCACACACCTGGTTGACTTCAGCAGAATCGTATCCCCTCTCCCACATGCTGGTAGAATATTGATTGGCTTGCAGGAATTTCGCAAACGATGCCAGTATGGACAGCGACATGGTGCTCCTCCTTTCCGACCATTCGTTTGAGCCCGGCTAAAAGCTACAACTTGCGCAGGTGAACGCCGCGAACCTCATGCGTCGGTCCCTTCTCCAGAACCAGGTGGGCGCGGCGCTTGGTCGGCGCAATGTTCTCTCGCAAGTTCACCGCGTTGATCTCCCTCCAGATGCGGCGGGCGAACGCATCCGCTTCTTCATAGGACAAAGACGCGTAGCGGTGAAAATACGAGTTTGGATTGCGGAACGCCGTCTCCCGCAAGGTGTGAAATCGCTGCAGGTACCAGTTTTGAATGTCCTGTTCCGCCGCGTCTACGTAGATGGAAAAGTCGAAGAAATCGGAGACGAACAACTGCGGCGCTCTCCGCCCTCCAGGCGGTGTCGACTGCAAGACGTTCAATCCTTCGAGAATCATGATGTCTGGTTGACGGATGACGATGTACTCATCCGGTACAATGTCGTATTCCAGGTGGGAATACACCGGTGCTTTGACCTCAGGCACTCCCGATTTCACGTCCGCCACAAACTGGATGAGTCGGCGGACGTCGTAGCTTTCCGGGAATCCTTTGCGGTTCATTAGACCTTTTTGTTCCAGAACCCGGTTCGGGTACAAAAACCCGTCCGTGGTGACCAGATCCACCTTGGGGTGGTTCGGCCAACGCGCGAGCAACGCCTGGATAATGCGCGCCGTTGTGCTCTTCCCTACCGCCACGCTGCCAGCAATGCCGATAATATAAGGCACCTTTTGCGCCGGGTTCCTGAGAAACGTATTTGTCGCCTTGTACAAGTTCTGCGTTGCAGCCACGTAGAGATTCAAGAGTCTCGAGAGCGGCAGGTAGATCTGGGATACCTCGTCCAGTGAGACGCGTTCATTGATCCCTCGCAACTGTTCCAGTTCATCTTCCGTCAGCGGCAGCGGGGTGGATTCCCGCAGCTCAGCCCACTCTTCCCTGGTGAAGTATATGTACGGCGAGAAGCGTACCTTTGTGTTTGAACCGTTTGTCATGGGCAGGCTCCTTCTTGTCAAGAAAACCAAGCCAAGTTTGAATACGCTTCCAAGCGTACATCAGCCAAACTGCTTATGCAATACGGAGCCTCCCCGCTCATTCCAATGCGATTCCGTGGACGAGCTTGCCGGGGTTTAAAATCCCTTGCGGATCCAGGGTCGCCTTGATGGCCTGCATCACGCGCAAAGCCGCGCCGTGCTCTTTCGCCTGGTACTTGCGCTTGCCAATGCCAACGCCGTGTTCCCCGGTACAGGTTCCTCCCAGCCGCAGCGCGTGTTCGACAATCGCTTCGTTGAAGGCGTCCGCAGCCGCAAGCGATTCGGGATTGTGCGGTTGTACGGCGATGCTGACGTGAAAGTTGCCGTCTCCCACGTGACCGATGACAGCCCCGTGGATGTTCATCTCCACAAGCTTCTGATGCGCGTATTCGACCGCCTCCGGCAACTTCGACAGGGGCACGCAGACGTCGGTCGACATGTGCCCGTAACCCGGGAACTGGTGCATGAAGGCGTACACGGCGTTGTGGCGGATTTCCCACAGCTCGCGCCGCTCGGCTTCATCTTCCACAAATTCAAACGCAGCGCAGCCCTCTTCCTCCGCAATCTCGCGAGCCAATGTAACGTCGTGCTGGATGCTCTCGGAGCTTCCGTGAAATTCCACGAAAAGCGTCGGTTGTACTGGAAAATTCGTCCCCTTGTACTTGTTGAACGCCTGCACGTACTCGCTGCTGACAAATTCGAGCCGAGCGACCGGAATACCGCTGCCGACCATCGCCGTGGAAGCCCGCACGCAGTCCGAGACGGTCGGGAACACAACTTTCGCCGCAATCACCTTTTCAGGTAGTCCATATACACGAAGCCACAGTTCCGTAATCACTCCGAGTGTTCCTTCTGATCCGACAAACAGTGAGGTCAGGTTGTAGCCGGAAGACGATTTGGCAGCGAGCCGCCCGGTCTCAATCACCGTTCCGTCCGCCAATACGACCTGCAGGGACCGGACGTTGTCTTTCATGGCCCCGAATCGAACCGTGGTGGTTCCGCTCGCGTTGGTCGCGGCCATGCCGCCTAAGGAAGCGTCGGAACCGGGATCGACCGGGAAGAACAGCCCGTACCGACGCAACGCTTCGTTGAGCTGGTTCTTGGTCACACCCGGCTGAACTCTGACGAGGAAGTCGTCGGGGCGAACTTCGAGGATCTTGTTCATCCGCATCATGTCGAGGCTGATTCCACGTTGGACGGGTATCGCGTGGCCTTCCAGACCGGTGCCTGTACCGTACGGCACCACTGGGATGTTGCGTTCGGCAGCGTATCGAACCACGGCCTGTACGTCCTCTGTCGATTCGGGAAACACCACGACATCCGGTAGGACGGGGGTGTGGTAGGATTCGTCCCGACTGTGCTGGGCCAGAATGGACTCTCCTGTGGACACCTGATCCTTGGACAACAACGCAACCAAGTCTTCGTAAAGCATCTTTCAACCTCCCCGAAGGACTGCCGTTTTTTCTCTATCTCTGTAAGTCCCATTGTACATTGACACCGGCGGACCCTGCGCGTAATTTAGAAATAATATTCGCTATCATTCGAAATTACCGTCGAAAACATAGAGGAGGCGTCGCTGTTGCAGCCAAGTGAACGTTCACGACATTTCGGCTGGCCGGGAATCCTGACGGCCTATGAAGCGTGGCTCCCCGTCACCCCAGAGACACCGCGCCTGTCCCTGTGCGAAGGCAACACTCCGCTAGTCTATTCCGAGCAGCTAAGCCAACGAGTAAAGGCAGACGTGTACCTGAAACTGGAGGGGGCAAATCCGACCGGATCCTTCAAGGACCGGGGCATGGTGCTCGCCGTCGCCAAGGCGAAGGAGGCGGGTAGTCGCACGGTCATTTGCGCGTCCACAGGCAACACTTCGGCATCCGCCGCCGCGTATGCTGCCCGGGCTGGAATGAACGCCATTATCCTCATCCCGGACGGCTATGTGGCGCTCGGGAAGTTGGCCCAAGCCATGATGTACGGAGCGAAAATCGTCGCCATCCGCGGCAATTTTGACCAAGCATTGGCGCTGGTCCACCGCTTGGCGGACGAGCTGCCGGTCACTGTGGTCAACAGCACGAATCCGTTCCGCTTGCTGGGCCAGCAGACCGCCGCGTTCGAAATCTGCGACGCCTTGGGCGACGGCCCGGACAGGCTGTGCATTCCGGTCGGCAACGCTGGCAACATCAGCGCGTACTGGCAGGGGTTTGTAGCGTACTCCAGATCCGGCAAGATCCACACCATCCCCAAAATGCAGGGATTTGAAGCGGAAGGCGCCGCGGCTCTTGTCCTCGGCCACCCGATTGAGCATCCCGAGACGTTTGCGACCGCCATCCGAATTGGAAATCCCGCATCCGGACACCTTGCCCTGCAAGCCGCGGCGGACTCCGGCGGTGAAATCAGTTTTGTGTCCGATGCACAAATTCGCGACGCCTACCGCCTGCTCGCCCGGGAAGGGATCCTCGCCGAACCGGCGTCGGCGGCGTCCGTTGCGGGCTTGTTGAAGCTGCACCAGCGGGGAGAAATTCAGCCAGGCGAGACCATCGTGTGCGTACTTACAGGAAACGGCCTCAAAGATCCGGACAGCGCGATGTCGCTCAGCGCGTCCTCTCCGACGGTTGTGGCTGCGACCTTCAGCGAGGTGAAAGGCGCCATTGAACAGTTCACGTAAGTCATTGCGGCCTGCTGGCGACACTTCGGTTCAATGCTCTCCGCGCGTCCGATTTCATGTGAAAGTCCCCGCCACATCCGCCAACCTCGGCCCCGGCTTCGACTGCATGGGACTGGCGTTGTCGTTGTTCAACGAGATCACGGTGGAGACAGGAGTTCCGTTCTCCGTCGAGATTGAAGGGGAGTCGGCCGGACTGCTCCCGCGGGACCGGAGCAACACGGTTGTGGCGGCCATGGACACCTTGCTGGACCTTGTGCAGAGTCCGCTCGTTCCACGCAATTGGAAAGTGAAGTGCAAGAACCAGATACCGGTCGGCTCCGGGCTCGGGTCCAGCGCTTCGGCCATTGTAGGCGGACTGTTGTTGGCCAATGCGCTGGTGGAGTGGTTTCATCCAGAGAGACGGCTCTCACCGGCGGAAGTCCTGCGCCTGGCCATTGAGATGGAGGGACACCCGGACAACGTCACACCGGCCATGCTTGGGGGTGGCTGTCTCAGTTGTGCAGACGGCGCCGAAGTCCGCACCTTCCCGCTCCCGATTCCCGACCACTGGCGATTTGTCATCGCCGTCCCTTTTTTCAAGCTCATGACCGAAGAGTCTCGGCGCGTTCTGCCGAAGGCGGTGAACTACAGGGACGCCGTCTACAACATCGCACAGGCGGCCCGCCTGACACTGGCGCTCGCCACGGGGAATCTCTCTCTGTTGAAGGGGAGTTTTGGAGATCGGCTGCACGAACCGTACCGCGAATCCTTGATTCCCGGATACGAGGACGTGCGGCGAGCGGCGCTGCAGGCCGGCGCGGTTGCGACGACGCTCAGCGGCGCCGGCCCCTCCATTCTCGCATGGTGTGAAGACCAGGGCACAGCTTGGCAGGTTGCGGATCAAATGACCCTTGCCTGGCGCGAACACAACGTTCCGTGCCGCTGTGACGTGTTGACCGCGTGGAAAGCTGATGCTAGAGTGCGCGTCGACTGCCTGACGTGAAGAGCGGCGCATCCGACCGTCTTAATGTCGAATGCGCCGCCCCTGCGACAATTCACAATTTCTTTTTCAAGACTCCACGGAAACCTCGCGCGGCTCTTCAGGCCGTGACAGCTTCCTCTGTGTAATCCGCAGGACTGGTTGCGTCTTTTCCGTTTGCAACCCCCACTGCCTTGAAGACCAACGTAAACACGATGGCAACCGCGAAGTTTACAATCAACGCCCACACTGCAGCGTATCCGGGAATCGAGGTGCCGAACAGGTTCAGAGTATAGGTCGATCCCTTGAAGCCCGTGGAAGCAACCATCCAGGTGCCGGTCGCCATGCCGACCAGCCAGCCGAGGAAGAGAGCATTGCGGTGCAACCAGCGGGTGTACAGCCCGACGATAACCGTCGGCAGCGTCTGCAGGATCCAGATCCCGCCGAGCAACTGCAAGTTGATGGCGAACTCGCCGGGGAGGAATACCACGAACACCAGTGCGCCGACTTTCACCAGCAGGGACACCAGCTTCGCGACCTTGGACTCTTGTTCGGCAGTACAGTTCGGATTGAAGTACTCCTTGTAGATGTTGCGAGTGAACAGGTTGGCCGCCGCAATCGACATGATGGCCGCTGGCACCAATGCGCCAATCGCGATGGCCGCGAACGCGACCCCAGCAAACCAGGACGGAAACTCCTGCAGGAACAACAGCGGAATCGCCCCGTTGTTCGTCTGCGGGTGAACGCCTGCAGCGATGGCCATGAAACCGAGTAGCGCGATAATGCCGAGCACAAACGAGTACGCCGGCAACAGTGCTGCGTTTCTGCGAATGACGTTGGCGTCTTTCGAACTGAGGACGCCTGTCAGCGAGTGCGGATACAGGAACAGGGCGAGCGCAGAACCGAGCGCCAGCGTTGCGTATGCAGTATACGAATTCGGTGGGACGATGAATGCCGTCTTCGGCTTTTGAGCCAGCCCTTCCTTCGCCAGGTCAAAAATGTGCCCGAATCCGCCAAGTTTGATGGGAATGATAATGGCGGCCGCAATCACCGTGATGTAAATCAGCAGGTCCTTGACCACGGCAATCAATGCTGGCGCCCGGAGTCCGCTAGTGTAGGTGTAGAGCGCCAAGATGGTGAACGCAATAATCAGCGGCAACTCACCGAGGAACCCTGGCCCCGTGAGTCCCATGGCGGAAATGACCGCCTGCATGCCCACTAGTTGCAGCGCGATGTAAGGCATGGTCGCCAGAATACCAGTCAGAGCTATGGCCAAGGCGAGCCAGTGGCTGTCATACCGACCCCGCACAAAATCCGCGGCGGTCACGTAGTTGTGCTTCTTCGCCACCGCCCACAGCCGCGGCATCACAAGGAACACAAACGGATAGACGATGATGGTGTAGGGAACCGCGAAAAATCCAGACGCTCCGGCCCCGAACATCAACGCGGGAACCGCGATAAACGTGTAAGCCGTGTACAGGTCGCCGCCGAGGAGGAACCAGGTGACGACGGTACCAAAGCGCCGTCCGGCAAGTCCCCACTCGTCGAGCAACTTCAGGTCACCAGCTCGCCACCTCGCAGCAACGAAGCCGAGAACGGTGACCAGTGCAAACAGGAGAATGAATACGATTAATGCTGGCCACTGCATCGAAGCACGCATCCCTTCACTTGAGATTCATTGCCACAGCTTTGCGCAACTCCTGATGTCACGCTTTCGGCTTGGTCGCGTAGTAAACAATTACGGTCAACCCCGCGCTGATGATAACCCACAGGAATTGGTACCAGTAAAAGTACGGAATCCCCCACAACCTCGGGGTCTCCGATGCGTAAAATGGCACCCACAGCGTCCCGATAAAAGGCAGTAAAAGAAGAATATACCACCACCGCTTGTTTTTGTTCTCCTTCGCCGTGTCAGTCACCCTGTTCCCCCCTTTCACCTCGCCCCAAAAGCGAGAATAAATATACAAATAATTTTCACATTACTGAAAATATTGAGGCATAATAGATTTCATGTCAAGATAATTGGACACAAAACAGCCCGCAAGCGCGCCTCTTTAAATTACAGAGACGCTCCTTGCGGGCTGAAACCGCTCAACCTTGTAGGCCTTTCCAACCTTCTGTCTGGTACTTACGTTTGTACTTGTAGTACGTTGTGCGCGCGACGCCGCACTCCCGACACGCTGCCGTCACATTGCCGTAAAGGTCGGCGAGCTGCAGCACCGTCAGGCGCTCGTACGCGCGCTTCTCCGCATCCGTAATCGTCAGGTCTGGATGGCAGGTGATGACCTGAGGGAGGTGATCCAGATCCAGCCCGTCCATGAACGGGCAGTAGAAGCACACTTCCACGTCGACTTCCCCGCGCAGTGGGCAAGCGACGCGTCCACGGCGCACCCGGTTCTCCAGCCTCCGTACAGCCCCGGCACGGGCTTGTGTCTGTTGCGTATTCACGATACCACCTTCATTTCGTGCGGCAGGCGCTTGACAGCGGCATCATCTCGTCTGACGTGCCCGACAAACTCCCCCCAGGTGGACGAGCTGCGGGCGGCGGCTAACAGGTGGTCAAGGACCAGCGGATCGTCAATACCTTCAATGTATCTGAACATCGCTGTAGGGACCAGGCCGTACCGCATAGCCAGATAGGCAACCAGGTCTTCCTTGTGGAGTTCCATGACGTCTTCCGCGTGTGCGGCTTGCATGACTCACACCTCCGTCTCCCAGAAAGAACTGCGTATCGGCTCGCTGAGAATCCATTGTGCCGCGGTGCACACCGTTACTTGACAACCTTGAACGCTGTAATCATCCCCGTCATGTTGCCCTGCCCGTCGTCGATATGCGGGAGGATATGGCAGTGGAACATCCAAGTGCCAACCCGATCCGGTGTAAATTCCACATCGTACGTGTCGCCGGGCAACAGGTCGAGGGTGTTTTCTTTATACGGTACCGGCAGTGGTTGTCCGTCCTTCGCCAGCACGGTCATGTAGAACCCGTGCAGGTGGAACGGGTGCTCCATCGTGCCCATATTCATCAGTCGTACGTGCACTGGCTTGTTTGCTTTGACTGTTGGCATCACGGTTGCTGGGAAGGACTTGCCGTTGATGGTGTAGCCAAGATTTCCGTCGGCGAGGACAAACGACAAGTCGGCCTGGACACCTGGCAATTTGTTGACGCCGCGCGGCAACGCGATGAACGCGCCGTACAGGCCCATGCTGATCTGCTTCAGGTCGTCACAGTGACTGTGGTACATGAAGGTACCGGTCTGTTTCACCGTAAATTCATACGTAAAACTCTTGCCCGGGGCGATGGGATCCTGCGTCACCATCGGCACGCCGTCCATGGCATTTGGCACCTCGAGGCCATGCCAGTGAACCGTTGTGCCTTCCGGCAGATGGTTTGTCACGACAATCCGGACGCGATCCCCCTGGTTGACCCGGATTTGCGGCCCGGGAACGGTCCCGTTGTAAGCCCACACCGTCTTCACGTCACCCTTGGACACTTCCCATTTCACCGGCCGAGCGTCGAGGTGAAAGACTTTCACCCCGTGGTCCATCGTGTACGTTGCGAGCTTTTCGCCATCAGGCAAATCTTTTTCGCCTGCCGCGCCGGTGTACGCGGGAGCGACTTGTTGCTCATCCGTTGTCGCCGCGGCAGTCGATGTATGATCCATGTGCATCGAATTGTTTTCCGAATTATTGACCGAAGTGTTTGTATCGCATCCGGCGAGCAGCCAAAGTGCCGCAACGGCGGTGCCTACGGAGGCGATGAGGCGGCGCCTTTTCATGTCTATGTTCCCCCTCTGCCCGGGCTTCATGTGCAACCTTGAAGTCCCGTTCACACTCCAATCCTATCTGGATCCGGCTTTCCGCCGTTAGACACGCCCTGCCTATTTTTCGGCAGCCCGCATGACGCATTTTCCGATAGTCCATTTTTCAGACCGCCTGGTGCGAAACGGACTAGTCCACCTGGACTATTTGGACTAGTCACGCTAGGTAACCAGCGACCAAGACAGAAAAGGCTGGGAAGACGTGGGTGCTCAACCTTTCCCGGGCAATCGCTTTGCACAAATCCACTCGGCGACAAACAGGAGAAATCCTGCGGTCGCCAGCACGCCTCCCATTCCCAGAGTGACGCTCCAGAATGCGCGAGCATCCGCGTGCCCCACTTGGGAAAAGGAAATCACCATCAGGAGTGCACCG
>CAZYAH010000030.1:0-12210 GCA_964645595.1 uncultured Alicyclobacillaceae bacterium
CGGAGGTCATCCTGCCCACTACGCTCGAAAGGACGGGGACGAAGTGCGCCATGCGGAGTGCGGGGACTTGGCGGGGATGCGGATGTAGTCGACGAGGGTGGGGACGATGGCGGAGTAATGGGCGAGGACTAACTATCATGTCCTTCAACGCGATTGGTATTCGTGGCCAATCTCACAAATCCAAATAGCTTCGAGTGGTCTTTGGCATCTGCCGCCTGGAGCGCCGCGATGTACTGGCTTCTCACAGCACTGTCGCCATCTAGTTCCACGGTGTTACCCCAACTGAACCGCTCTGCCCCATTTTGAACTAGCAGGAGATCCGTCATCAACCTGGCAAATCGCCCGTTTCCATTTGGAAAAGGATGGATATATACAAGTCGGTGATGAAATCGGGCTGCAATTTCATCCATTGGCAAACTCTTGTAACTCAGCTGAGCTTCAACGTCGTCACAAAGCTTCTTGATTTCAACTTCAATGTTCTCCGGCGCAATTCCAATGTTTTTCTCTGTTCTTCTGCGCTCTCCGGCCCAACGCCATGTATCACCCAACATATGCTTGTGAAGAGTTTTCATGAAGTCAAACGACAGGATGTCTTTACGCTTTGTCGCGAAAGCCCAGCTTTGGCCTGCGGCTACGTTGCGCAGTTCCCACTGATTTAATTGCTCTTGAGTCGTGATGTGATCGGGAATCATGGCGGCTGCTTCATCCGGGTCGAGTGGTGTAGCCCCGGCAGGATATTTGAAATTTATTCCCACAATTTCTTAGGATTGCCTGCCAAGAGCTCTTCTGTGAGTCTCTCAATTTCTTTCTGTTCTGCAACTGAACCGACACCTTGATTTTCCAAATTCATGGAGTGAAAAACATGGCGCAACTGTTGCCTCGCAACTTCACTAGCGCGCGCGCGCCGAATTTCATCGATGGGCTTAAGTGGGACTACGGCATAGACAACGCGGCATCCGAGAGCTTCTGCGAGCTTTCGTAGAGTGTCTAACTTGATCGTTCCGCGCGCTTCGTATGTCTGCATATCCTCAATCGTCTGCGCCTTCAGCTTCAAACGTTTGGCCAGTTGCACGTTTGTCATCCCCAACGCTTCCTGCATGGCTTTCACCCAGCCACGCCGCGGTGGATTCGCCGTAATAAGGTCGCGAAAAGGCTTAACCGCCTCTTCAATTTGCTGCCGCCTAAGAAAATCCTTATCTTTCATTGTGTTATGTTCAATTTCAGATTAAAAACCAGGTTTTGACCTGGTTTATTATACCATTCCGCCAGTTCCACCAGGTCTCGACCTGGTTTAGTGGAGTCTTAGACCAGGTCGCAACCTGGCTTTCCAGACATCTGGCCAGGTGGAGACCTGGTTCCAGAACGATAAAACCAGGTAGAGACCTGGCCTAAATCATAAGTGTTTGACATCAATAAAAAAAAACACCAAAATCGGCGAACGGGGGGACCGGGGGACAGCCATTCAGGCCACGCCCCATAAAAATCCACCTCCTCCAAACCTAGGGCCTCTAGCAGAAGAACGGAACCAGCGAATGGTGGTGCCAGTAATTGACCTGTTCGCAGGTCCAGGGGGATTGTCCGAGGGATTTGAACAGTACTCCGCCAATGGAAGGCCAATCTTCAAATGCGTACTCTCCGTCGAGAAAGAACGAAACGCTCATAGGACCCTACTGCTTCGGTCTTTCTTTCACCAATTCAAGAAGCCTCCAGCCGAGTATTACCAGTACCTTCGAGGCGATCTGCTTCTCGACAAGCTGTACGCCCTCTATCCGAAGCAACATGAACTAGCAAGAAAGCGAGCAATTCTTCGCGCGCTTCGATACCCCAATCGCGAACGAATTGACAATCTGATTCGCAAAGCGATTCGAGGTCACCGCAAGTCTTGGGTGCTCATCGGCGGCCCCCCTTGCCAAGCCTACTCACTGGCAGGCCGAGTAAAGATCAAAGCAGCGAACGGCGCGAGATTCGAGAAGGACCGCAGGCATTTCCTGTACAAGGAGTACCTGCACATCCTGCAAGAATTCAAGCCCCCGATATTTGTAATGGAGAACGTCAAGGGCCTTCTTTCTTCCTCTACAAAACCTAGCAAGAAAAAGAAAAGAGGAAAGCAACCAACAGCCAAGACAAAAAGCGGAGAGACATTTCGCCGAATTCTGCGTGACTTTGCTGCCGCTGGATACGCCATCCACTCGTTCGTAAAGCTTGGAAGCGGCAACCAACTCGCGCCAGCAGACTACGTCATAAACGCCGAGAAATACGGCATCCCTCAAGCACGTCATAGAGTAATTCTCCTCGGCGTACGCAAGGGCCTTACTCGAGGCTCCTCCTTGCTACGCGCAAAAAAACGCATATCCATCGAATCAGCAATAGGAGACTTACCTCGCCTGCGCAGCAAGATCTCGCCCCCTTCGAAAGATTCATTCGACGCTTGGTCCAGCGAACTACACCGACTATCGTCTTTGTTCACCCAAAAGGGAGCACTGCGAGGAATGAACGGCAGCCGCCGAACTCTTTCACCTTTACCCACGGGCGGAGCGTTCATGACGACCCCGTATCCGAATCCTAGACGTAGCAAATGGCTACGTCAGAACGACGCTTGGTTTGCCGATCGCAGGATCAAAGGAGTAACACTCCATGAGGCTCGCGGCCATATGCCGGCTGATCTGCGGAGATATTTATTCGCCTCACACTTTGCTCACGCACATGGCGTTTCCCTGAAAATATCTAATTTCTCTTCCTGGCAGCGCCCTAAACACAAAAATATTGGGGAAGATGCCAACCACGCTCCATTTGCAGATCGATTTCGCGTCCAACTCAAAGGCAAACCGGCGACAACCGTGGTTTCCCACATAAGCAAGGATGGCCACTACTACATTCACTATGACCCGACTCAATGCCGAAGCCTGTCTGTAAGAGAGGCCGCTCGGCTCCAAACCTTTCCGGACAATTACTACTTCGAAGGCTCAAGAACAGCTCAATACCAGCAAGTGGGCAATGCGGTTCCACCCTTACTTGCAAAACGCATGGCCCGGGTAGTTCGTCGAATTCTCGAACGAATCTAGCTACGACCTTTCACCTGAATAGGCCGTCGCGGAAACACTCTAAAGGTCGATGAACCCTCAATCCAGCTCGCCAACGCGCGCAGCTCCGAAGCGTTTGGAACTCCTTTCCGAACAACACACTCCCAGAATATTGCGACCCGCCACCCCCCCCGGCGAAGCGCCTCAATCTGCTTCGTGTCCCTGAGTTGATTGCTTCTAAATTTTGTTTTCCAGAATTCTGGATTGGAAGTGGGCGTGGCAGCCAATTTGCACCCCATATGCCGGTGCCAGAAACAACCGTGCACAAATATCGCTACCCGATGCTTAGTTAGGACAATGTCGGGGTGGCCTGGCAAAGACGCGTGGTGGAGACGAAACCGATAACCCGCCACGTGCAAAAAACTGCGTACAGCGAATTCCGGTATCGTATTCCTCGACCGAATGCGCGACATCACGCGGCTGCGCTCTTGAGGCGAAAGATTGTCCGCCATTGTCAGATCGCTAACTGATCGATGGCAAAAGATTGACGGGTGATTGCCCTATTCGACCAACGCGCACTTGAGACAGCAATATTTGAATTAAGGCTCAACTGCCACCCGAGAGAACTTTGTGATCCTCCTCCGAAAGAACCCCGCGAAGCGCGCCAATGTCCGAGTATCGCGTTAGTACCTTGCGAAGGATCTTCGCCTGCTTCTCTGAAGGAGAACGAGCTGCGGGAATTAATCGCCTCGCCATAGTCTCAGCTACACCGATCCAGACGGAATTCGCATTGTCCCGTCGTGCCGCATCAGCTACTCGAAGCCATTGTTCCGGACTCAGCTTGCCAAATACTCGAATAAGATCGATCTCGCCCTTTGGCCGCGCCATATCTTTGATCGAAAACTGGTCCCAATCGTTCTCGATTGTCAGTGGCAGATTGATCCCACGGGCCAACACGAATTCTCGGCACTCGGACCGCTTTGTCCATTCACTGACATTTTTTGCCCCAGCAGATTCGCGGATGGCCAGATCGCAGGCCGGAATCGCGATGCGCAGAGCCTTGTCGATGTCCGGCGGTATTGATTGGCTGGTCCAAATTCTTCGCCAAGGTAAGCGTTTCCCGGTCCGCACCGAGAGCACCATGATTGCGTAGGCAACGAGTTGTGCACGGTAACCGACGATTCCTAGCTCGCCGGAGATCTTCTCGCCTCGACGCTGCACAAGTGCTAGACAGCAAATACGACGGAAATCTTCCTCGCCAGGCAACTGGCTCGCCTCAGCATTTGTCGCCGTAGCGCCGAGAACTGCCATGAGGCGGACAAAACATTTCTGTCCACCCAAGCTTACAGAATGTCCTTCCTGCTCCCAAGCCAAGAGATACCGCGCGAGGTCGGTCTTTGTGAACTTGGTACGGGAGGGATTGCGGCTGCGGAATGCGTTCTTCTGCGGTTTGGTCGAAAGCTTCGCTAGTTCCTCAGCATACTGTCCTCGGACCCTTTCGTAGTACCAGCGGATCGGACGCCCTTCGGATTGCTCGTCCCGCTCGGCCTCCACGGCACGCGAATAACGTTCAAGTTCGACATGCCAAGGATTGTTTGCAAAAAAATCCGTCTCTTGGATTCGATTTTGAGTGTTGGCGTATCGGGAAATCAGCGGCACCAGTTCGCCGATCAACTCCTCAGGTACCACGGTGAGCTTCATGGCGACGCCGATGGCGGACACGTCCGCCTTATCCTCGCGGACGCAACGGGCGATGGATGCCGTCGTCTGACCGCCATTCACAATCTGGAAATCCTCCGCCGCGAGAAGGTAGTAACTGCCATCAGGGCTCTTGCGTAACCGCACCTTGGATGCCGTCACCGCAATTCCGTTGTTGAAGGAGAGGAATCGCTCTGGATTGTGACGAACCGTCTCCCGGATTCCCTTGTTCACCTTCCCGGTAAATTGCAGAAATGCCCGAACGTTGCGCTCCAGCAGCCGCATGCGGTGTTCGTTGTAGAGGGAAGCAAGAAAATTTCCAGGCACTTTGGTGATGAGAACCCCGACTCTGCCTTCCTGAATCTCCGCCGCTTCATGATCGGAGACGAGACACGGCAATCCGCCGATTGGCTCAAAATCCACGACGAGCTGTTCTCGCCCGCTCTCGCGTGTACGTATCAACCGGTCCGCGTCCCAGACCGCAGTGCGAATCTCCGTTTCCGCTGCCGAATCCGCTCCCTGCTTCGTTACGCGTCCCGTTGTCAATACGCAGCAGGTCACTTGACCTTGGTCGGCGCGATAGTCAGTCTGCAGGGACTTCACGAGGTCCCGCGCTGGGTCGGATATCTCTAGTTCCAGCTCCGACCCGATTCCAATAGCTTCCACGGCCGCCACCATTTCCTTCACTGCCTGATCCAGATCCTTCTTTGCACACGTCACTTCGGGCCATGGCCGATCAAGTTCCGTTTGAGCATGCGCATCTATGACGGCAAAGACCGTCAGCATTCCATCCTCCTCGTCGATGTCGTAGCCATCGATCGCGCACTGTTGCCGGCCAGATCTAAATCGGATCGGAGAGAACTGGGGATTTGTAAGGAAACCTGCCTCTGCCACAATTCCAGTCAGCGTACTGAAGATCGCCTCAGTACGATGCAGCCCGCCATCCGCAACGTTGGCTGCGTCATAGATCTCCTCCCGGATTGAATCGATACTCACGGCAGCCGGAGATGCGGATTGGCAGACCGAAACTGATCTAGAGCTCCTAATTCGATGGCATAGCTAAGTTCAACCACACCAGCGGGAATCGATCGGACATCCACATGCGGAAAGCCGGCACGAACTTCGTAAACAACAAGCCCGAGAACGTACATACGCTCGCGATACTCATCCGCGTGCGCCTCAAGGTAGCCGTAGTCAGCGAGAAGTTCCTCAAAACGCTGCGCTTGGATACCGTTCATCCGCGAGCGCAACGATGCTGTGGTTTCACGCAAAGTTCGTCCCGTCGTACCGCCGACTGAAATCTGGACTGCCGTGAGATGCAGTGGGCGGTTCGAATCGATACCAATTTGATCGGGACGCGAGATATAAACTCGCGCCCCTGAATCGACGCTCCATGTCTTGACCTCCACGAGCCCATCGGCGAATCGGAAATCATGCAACTTACGGTCGGGGCCCTGCCACGCGTCAAGCGCCGCATCCGGACCGTCCGCCGACGTAACGATCGAAAGTACATGTAGCTCGCCGAACAATCCGCGCCTCTCCTCCTCCGTCATCAAACCACCGCGCCGCTGGAGGAAGCGGCGCCAGAGGGCAATGCGCCGCAGTACCCGGTCCACTGCGGCCCCGTCAGCATCGGTACGCTCAACCTCTGAAACGAGATCCGCACCCATGAGAGCGAAGAGGTCTGCAACTGCCGGGTCCGCAAGCAGAATCGGCAGCCCTAGCATGCCGTTCCCGGCTGCCACTGGTCGCTCGAACGAGAATCCGCGACCGGAATCCGGTTGAGGGAGACGACCCAAATCGGCGGCCGCAAATCGGACCAGCAGTCCCGGACAGCGGTCCTTCGCGCGCAGTATCACACCGATCGGTAGTCCTCCGCCCCGCATCTGTAGGTGCAGGTAAGGACCTGGAGTGCCACTTGCTGCCTGTCGACCGATCTCGTCCCATGCCTTGGTCAGATCCTGCGGGCTCATTTTGTGGTCTGCGCCTCCTCGTTCGCGTCGCGCTGTGCGTCATCGGCGAAGTCGGCACCGTAGAGTTCCGCGAGCATCCGTGGATTGCACACATAGTCCTGCCCGGCATCATTCATAGAAGATGGAAAACTGACGGCCACTCCGATGACCGGCTCCGACACCGACACATTCTGATCGTCACGGTGTGGAATGATCGGATACAGCAGCAGCAACCCGCGCTCAGGCGGACGCATCATGCGGAAGAATCCCGCTCTTGATGCGCGCTCCTGGCTCTGTTCATACAAGGAAAGAGCCTGCTCGTACTCGGTCCGCGTCAAATCTATAGCTTCATCTTGACCCATCGCGACGCTCTGAAACACGTGTTGATTCGCGCGCACCTTCGCCTTGTCCACATCGATGTTGCGATTGACAGCCCGGTAGTCGCGGCCCTCGATTGCGCGCCGGTCCATCTTGCTGCTGCCGATGAGCGCCACAGTCCACTCAGTGAGTTCTCCTTTTGCGATCATCGACTCTACGAACCGTGCAATCATGGTTGAGCCGTCGCTCATCTCCTCGAAACAGACGTTCACGCTCGCCCGGTAGCGTTTGAGAAACTCCACCACGTATTCGGCATCGACCCCTTCCCATCTGTAGTGATACGACGAACCTTTCTCGCCACTCACCATTGTCGGACCAGTTGCCGGACGGCCATGCTCCTTTTCCATTGCGTCCACCAGCTTGACAAACGCACGATGATTGCTATCGGCGGCATTCATCGGAATGTCGAGTGACGAAACAAGGCTTTCTGCGAAATGCACACGGACAGACTCGCCGCGCCGCATCTTGTTCATCGCTGTCACAAGCAGATCCGCTCGGGGTTCACGCACGCGAAGTCCGTATTGCGTCGGGCGCTTGTTCAGGAAGCACATCCGGCTGAACTCACGCCGGAGTTCTTCGGTCGCCAGCGCTATGGTCCGGAAGTTCTGCACGATGGCAGCAGGCGCATACACTCGGCAGAGATGTGCATAGCCCGGACGATAGCCAAACCATCGGCCCATCTGCATCAGCGTGTCGAAGGCCTTGGCACCGCGGAGAAAATAGCTCACGCTCAGCCCCTCGAGAGTCAGGCCACGACTTAGACGGTCGCCTCCTATCGCCACCACGATTAGTCCCTCAGGAGTGCCGACGTAGTCGAGATTCTCCTTTGTCGTGCTGTTGATATTGCTAAACCTCATCCGCTCGAACGCTGCCACGACTTGGCGACGTACTGCCTGCCATTCCGGCAGCACTGGCTTGATCAGCTGTTGCGAGGCGTGCGCCGCAAAACTTGGGAAAGGCTTGACGAAAACCTCGTCCCAGATGTCCTTAAGTTCTATCCAATCCTGCTTCGCCGATTCGCCATGCCGAAGCCTTTCTACGAGAGACGACAGTTCATTCGTTACGTGGCTTGTGATCTGTTCCTGCACGTCGTTGAATCGGCTGACGTGCACCAGCATCGACATGTGCATGGTTTCGTGGCCAAGCGCGATCCGCGCCGCCGTCGACAGCAGGAAGGCGCGGAGTGCCTCACGGAGGGATTCCGGCATATCCGGCGAGACCACATAGTCTTTCTTGTGCCGTGGCGGCAGCCAGGTATCGGCATCGTCTGCAGGTTCGTGCATCGGCAAGGGGGGACGGCGAGGAATCCCGAGACTCTCGTCCCCTTCGTGGCCGAAGACGGTTTCGGGACCGATATAGTTCGTTGGCGAATCAAGGTTGGTGATGAAGGATTTCGGGAACAAATCCGAGCCCTCGTCTTCGAGATTTCGGCCGGCCCGCTTCTCGACATGGTTCTGGTCCATGAAGATATTGGCGTACGGCGTCGCGGTGTAGCCTACGAAGCCGACACGGTCACAGCACCACAGCAGCCTTCGTATGAGCCGGTTGATCGTCGTAGGGTCGGTGTCCGGGTCGGTCGCTGCGGTGTTAATAGACGAGTGGTCGGCCTCATCGTCAATTACCAAAGTTGGCACCCTCAGGGGCGCACCGTCCTCGATCGACGTCACCCAGCGAAGCAGGTTGCGCAGGATCCAAGTGTTTTTCTTTACCACCAGGATCACCGGCGCATGACCGGGCGTGACATGGAACTGAGAATTCACCGCCGCGCCATAGTCGCCCGCCACTGAGGTGAGCATGCTGATGTCGGGCACGCCTTCTGAGGGGTCGCCTTCAATACGGAGCCGCAGACGCTTGTTAGACCATAGTCGGATGCCGCAATGGGCAAAGTGATTCCGGCTGTTCTTACCTATGATCACCTCTTCGACACGCTCTTGCGTCTGCTGCCGGAGGTTTTCGTGGATACCCGAAAGAATAATCACGAGCTTGAAGCCTGCGTCCAGGGCTTTCGCAGCCAAGGCGGTGTAGTGCTGGGTCTTACCGGACTGCACATGGCCGACTACGAGGCCGCGCCGATCCCAGATCCCCTCTCGTTTCGGATCGCCGAGCAGGTCAATCACCTCGTCCGTGCTTTCATCCAATTCCTTCATGACCTGTGCGGGGCGACGTACCTCGGTCGCCAAATACGCCTTTAGCCAAGGCCAATGCACCCAGGCTTTCGGCGTCTCCGCGGTGAGCCAACGAACGTCCTCGTCGTCGTCCACCATCGACTCGCATCGGCCAACCGCTGTGATGACGTGAGACAGTGCCTCATCCAAGAGGTACTGCCGATGCTCCCTAAGGTGCGGCGCGAGCGCCAGTAGACCGTCCAGCTGCTTCTCGACCTCTTCGGGCGCTTGGATACCGCGTGCGGCGATACTGGCGAGGGAAAAATTGAGAAACTCTTGTTTGCTAAGCATCGATCAGGCCAAGTAGGGGCGGATTTGTTCTGCATATAGCACGAATGGTTCCGAGGAAAGCACGATGCGCCGCGCAACGTCAGCCGCATGTCCTTGTGAACGCAGGATTCCAACGGCCCTTTTTGCGAACTCTGCCATTCTTCGTATATCGTCAGGCCCAGATTCTTCGACTGAACCATTGATTGTGCGCTTAGGATCTTGCAGGATTGCCTGCAGCGGCAGCATCCGTTCGAACGCGCGCAGAAATTCCTCCGCCACTTCTGGATCACGTACCGACTGCTTCAGCGTCTGTACCACCGCGTGCGCTCGATTTATGCGAAACCGCACCGCATCTGGTGTTGGCACTTGCCTCCAAAATGCTTGCGGTACAGAATCATCATCACTGATTGCCGAAGGAGCCTGGCGCTCACCACGGAAATTGAATACCGCCATAGCGTCACGGCGTGTCGCCTCACCAATACGTTGGAGATCGGCGAGCTGCCACGAAGGAGGCACGACACTCGACTTCATGACATTGAGCTTCCATCCGGCATCCAGCACGTTCGGTAAGTCAACGCGAATGCGCGCCAGCCGACAATTCTCAGCCGGTGAAAATAGCCGAAGCCATCCGCCCGGCACGATGAGTCGTTTTGCGCGATAGACTAAGAATCCCTGGTGCGCAGTCCAGCCAGACGGACCCGCCATCCGTTTATCCTCTTCTGTCGTCACCCTGGAGTGATGCGGCAAAACGTAAGAGACTACATCCACCCCTTCTCCGAGTGTCTCCTTGTCCCTGAGCCGCGCGCTCTTGAACGGATCCCATGCAGCGAGGTCCGAAGCGCCGAGTCGAATTCTTAGTCCTTCCGCTAGAAATCGATGGAATACCATTCCAAGGTGCTCAGCTATCCTCGCGCTCAGCGCAGCCTCATTGCGCTCCAGATTGGAAGCAAGGGACGATCGAATAGCGAGTCGATCGAGATGCGTCACGATGACCATTGTTCCGATTGCCGTGGGATCGACGCCTAGCGCAGATTGGGCCACCAAAGGCTCCGCGTCTGGATCTGGGCCCTCCAGCATCCTCCATCCAGCTTTCGCAACATGATCAAGGTCCCAGCGAAGAATTCGAAGCGGTTCGCCCGCAGATCGACTGGCAACGGTCAACCTGCGGCCCAAGGAAATCGATGCGGTCTTCAAACCGAGGCCAAAGCGACCTAGATCGTCTGACCGGCGCGGCTGATCTGGACCGTTACCACCCCAACGCATTGCTTCTGCAAGACGGTCGGGCGGCATTCCTTTGCCGTCATCCTCGACAACGACATACCCCCCGGGCTTGGAGGACCTCGGCGGCGACATCCTAATTCTGATGTTCTTCGCATTTGCGGTGATGCTGTTATCAATCAAGTCGGCGAGCGCCGTAGGAGGCGTATAGCCCATGCTGCGCATTGCTTCCACCAGCGCAAACGGATGCGGCGGATTATCCATGTCATCTTGCATGGAAACCGGCACCCGAGTCATGTCCGCTATTGTGGTTCGCGGGTTTGATCTTGCACGCTCCCCTTCTCCACCAGTCTATCCCGTAGCCACATGGTGCGGAGTATTGCGGGGCCTTGCGATCTTTCCCTCCCGGAGCAGCAGCCCAAGTACGCTATAAGAAAGGTAGTCCTTTTGCCTCCCGCGATAGTCGCTTCGAAGCCCCAGGACACTTGCCGCGTCCGAATTTAAGATCCCTCCAGGGTTGGCCGCGGCCAGTTCTAAGATTGCCGTCTTGAGAAATACGAGTCCGAGTTGAGCCCGCTCGACTGCTCCTTGTGGTACGACGATATGTTTTCGTTTCTTACCGCCGAGACCAGTCGGAATCACGGCATTCGTGAGCAGTCCTCCTGTCTCTTCAGTTCCGAACGCGGATATGAGTTCAGCCTCCAACCGAAGAGCCTGCATTTCAGTGAGATCTTCAGCAAGAACATCCACTAGAGGTCGTGATCCCGAATCGAGAATGTTTCTGATCCGAGCATATTTTCGCGTTCCATCAGGTTTGACCAGATGGTCAAATGCGCGACTCCCTGCCCCTTTGCCAATGTAAAACGGTTTGGCTGGAGATTGACGAGGATCTTTCAGTGCGTAAATGTAGAAAAAGTTCGTTGCCAATGCATCCCCCTATGACAAGAAGACCGAACGCGATCGTAGTTTACGTCCGGCGCGTGAATGAGAAGCGGACCTGGGTTCCCCTTACCGGAGCAACATACTGGGAATCGGACTTGGACCCCAATTTGCACTACTGCACTACGACTGGAACCCCAATTTGCACGACGATGGGCCTGATGGACGCACGCGCCACCTCCACCCTGCCCCTCGGATTTCCCCGCGAAATCTCCCGCGAGACCATGGCCGCCCTCCCCATCCGGTTCTCCCCCGCGCCACGGCTGTCGCGCTGCTGCATACGGGCCTAGACGTGGCGGGTGACGGCTGGGGCCATGGCGGCTGCCTCACTTGTCCATCGGCCAGAGCACAAACCTGGGTCCCCGATTAAAGCGCTCGGGGACGACGGCAATTCGGGAGAACTTTGGCGCGCGCGAGACGCCGCAGGTTAGTCGCTAAACTTCGGATCGATGGAGAAAACCTGTCCCTTTTGCGTACCGGAGCCCTCGCGGTTGCTGGTTTCCGAGGGTCTCGTACTCGCGCTTCGCGACGGCTACCCGGTTTCCCGTGGCCACAGCCTTATCGTGCCGC
>CAZYAH010000031.1:0-12179 GCA_964645595.1 uncultured Alicyclobacillaceae bacterium
GCCGGCTATTTCCTTAGAGCGTCAATTTCAGTGCCAAAACTGGGCCTTTAAGCGCTTAGACAGGCGCTTTTTCGCGGCCTAGTAATTTCGAATCAAGGCGTTGCGGTGGTCCGACCCGAGACAGGGAGCTAGTGACGAGTGATGTTAGTTTGCGGGGAAAACGATGATAAGTATTTGATAATATTATTATTAT
Organism: uncultured Alicyclobacillaceae bacterium; assembly: GCA_964645595.1. Lineage (GTDB taxonomy): Bacteria > Bacillota > Bacilli > Alicyclobacillales > Alicyclobacillaceae > Alicyclobacillus_A. Next base: position 194 of record CAZYAH010000031.1, read on the forward strand.
AATGGGGTCTGACCCCATTTACCGTGTTGTGAGCCCGTTTACTCATCCCTCTGCCGGCCCGTCACTCCATCTTGATGCCCGCGGTCTTGAACGCGACCTTGTAGTTCTCGATCTCGGTCCTCACCAGCTTCGCCAGTTCGGCCGCTGTGGCGCTGTGAGGTTCCAGGCCCTGGCGCGTCATCTGCTCCCTCACGTCCGGCGACCGGACGACCTGCATCAACTCATTTTCCAGGCGCTTCATGACGGCGGGCGGCGTGCCACTGGGCGCGAAGAAACCCAGCCATAGCGTGACGTCGAAACCCGGGTAGCCCGATTCCGCGACGGTCGGCACCTCCGGCAACGAAGCCGAGCGCTTCGCGGAACTGACCACGATCGGGCGCACCCTTCCCGAGGGCACGAGAGGCACCAGTGGCGGCATGGCCCCGAACAGCACTTGTACCTGGCCCCCGAGCACGGCGGTGGTCGCGGGCCCGTTGCCGTTGAAGGGGATATGCGTCATGTCGAGGCTGGCGCGCGTGGCGAGAGTAACCATCGCGAGATGCGTGGTCGTCGCCGTTCCAGCCGAGCCGTAGTTGAGCTTGCCGGGTTGCGACTTCACCAGCGCCACGAACTCCTTGAGATTGCGAGCCGGTATGCTGGGGTGGACCACCAGGAGATAGGGCGCGATCGCGACCAGCGCGGCCGGCGCGAAATCCTTTACCGGATCGTACCGGAGCTTGGGATAGGCGGCGACGGCGATGGCGTGGGTGGTCGTGGTGCCCATTGTGAGGGTGTAGCCGTCCGGATTGGCGCGCGCCGCGATCTCGGTTCCTATCGTGCCGCCGGCGCCGCCGCGATTATCGATCACCACCTGCGTTCCCAGGCGCTCGGCGAGCTTGTGCCCGACGACGCGCGCGACGGTGTCCGTGTTGCCTCCCGGCGCGAATCCCACGATCAGGCGAATGGGCTTGTTGGGAAATGGCTGTTGCGCGCCCGCGGTCGCGGCGCAGCTCAATGCGACCACCCCGGCGGCGACGTATCGAAAAGATTTCATGATTCCTCCTTTAGTTCATCACATGGATTCTCCGGCCGCGCTTTACCTCTGGCGCGAAAAACCGTATGTTGTCGAAGTTACCATATTACTACCGCCCGATCCGCCGTCCGCAAGCGCATGGAAGGAATAGCCGGCATGCGCCGGGCCCTGGAGGCGGATCGCGGGCGGGTTCAATGACAACGCGTCTTACGTTCATCGGTTTCGGCGAAGTGGCCTCCGCGTTTTCCGCCGCGCTCTCCGCGCGCGGCGCGGAAATCACGGCTTACGATGTGCTGATCGGGCAGGCGGGGGGCATCGACCGGCTGAAAGCGCGGTCGGCCGGAACGAAAGTCGAGTTCTGCGGCCTGGCGGAAGCCCTGTGCGGCACGCAATACGTGCTCTCCACCGTGACGACGAGCGTGGCGCGGGAAGCGGCGCGGGAATGTGTTCCCCACCTCGGCGCGGCGCAGACCTACGTGGACATGAATGCCACCGATCCCGAGGTCAAGCTGGAGATCGAGCGCATCATCACGCCCTCCGGCGCGGCTTTTGTCGAGGGCGCCGTGCTGGGGGCCGTCGGCGTCACCGGCGCGAAAACGGAAATCCTGCTCGGTGGCCCGCACGGGCGGCGCGCTGAGCGCGAGCTCGGCGGCGAGCTGGGGCTCAACGTCAGGTTCTACAGCGACGACATCGGCAAGGCGTCGATGTTCAAGATGCTGCGCAGCGTCTTCTCCAAGGGCATGGAGGCGCTGCTGATCGAGTTCCTGGTGGCCGGCGAGCGTGCCGGGATCCGCGACGACCTCTGGCGCGAGGTGACCGAGCTGTTCGCCCAACACCCGTTCGAGAAGACGGCGTCGAACTGGGTGCGCAGCCATGCGACGGCGCACGCGCGCCGCTACCACGAGATGAAGCAGGTGGCGGGGGTGCTGCGGCAACTGGGCGTGGAACCGGTGGTCACCGCGGCCACCGAGGCGTTTTTCCGGCGCTCGGGCTCGCTGGCGCTGCAGGAGCAATTCAAGACGACGCCCGCCACGATGGACGAGCTCGTGAAGTTCCTCAACCAGCGGCTGCCGGCGTCTCCGCGCTGAGCGGTGCGCGCCCGCGCATCAACATCAGGAAAGGCAGGAATGAAGAAGAACCGGATGAAGGAAAAATTGCGCGCCGGCGAGCCAGTTTACGGCGTCTCGGTGATGATCCCCTCGCCGCAGATCGTCGAGATGATCGGTGCCGCCGGCTTCGACTGGGTGCTGCTCGACTGCGAGCACGGCACGCTCACGATCGAGAGCGTGGAGCTGATGGCGATGGCGGCTGAGGCCTGCGGTATCACCGCGATCGCCCGCCCGGTGACCCGCAGCCCGGAGCACATCCTGCAGGTGCTCGACCGCGGCGTGATGGGCGTGCAGGTGCCGCACGTGAATACGGCGGAGGACGCGCGCCAGGTGGTCGCGGCGGTCAAATACCATCCCCTCGGGCAGCGCGGCCTCGCCGCCGGCACGCGCGCGGCGGTTTACGATTCGCACGGCACGCTCGCCGATTACGTGAAGGCGGCAAACGATGCGACGCTGATCGCCATCCAGCTTGAGGAGCAGGCGGCGATCGACAATATCGACGAGCTGTTGAAGGTGGACGATATCGACGTGTTCTTCATCGGCCCTTCGGACCTGTCGCAATCGATGGGGCATCCGGGTAATGCCAGGGCGCCGGCGGTGGCTGCGGCCATCGACGGCAGCTTCCGCAAGATGGTCGCCGCGAGAAGGACGCCCGGCACGCCCGCTACCGCGGAGAACGTGCGCGAGGTTCTGGACAAGGGCGTGCGTTACATCTACACGCATTTGCCGCGCCTGCTGTCGGGCAGCGCCAAGGCTTACCTGAAGGCCGCGCGGGGCTGACCGAGCTCACTTAGAGGTCAGACCACTAATAAAAATATTGAATCAGATCAATTCGTTGTCGCCCTTAGTGGTCTGTCCCCTAAGGTTTCGATGCAAGGCGGATAATTAATAGGGTCGGAGTGAGATTATCAGGTTCTGGAAAAGTGACTCTGACCCCATTTATTTCGTAAGATTGATTGCCGCGGCTTCATCCCTTAACGACCCCTTGGTACTGAAAACACTCTCCTCAATAGCCCAAAAAAACCAATCGGGGTCAATAAAAACTATTTGGGGCAACGTTTTTCCCTGGTGCTTTCCGAAATCTACGACGGACCATGGCATGGACATATCTCCGCTGGGATACTGCGCCTACGCAGCTTCGGAACAGTTCCCGGCGGCAGTACCGGTGATCTTTAATGCAGGCTTTTTGCTGCCGAAAACGCTGTTCTAAGCGCCTGGGGTGGCCCACCCCTTCGACTTCATTTGTTCAGATCAATAGCTTGTGCTGGTCCGACCCAATTCAATCGAGGATCACCGGGTCTTAGGGGATCAAAGATATTTCGGTTCTGACTCCATTTAACATTACTTCGACAGCCATTTCGCGTACGCCCGCACGTCGATCATCGGCACGGTGGCGTTGGTCTGGAGCATTGAAATCAATGTGAGCAAGAATGCGGTAGCCGGCTTCCCACCTTCGACCACATCATATGCCTTTCGGGCTATATCCCGAACGAAGTAGCCGTGGGCCGCAACGCAGCCAAGATCCAGAACACCCGTCGAATCCCCATCGTTCAGACTATCCACAAGTGACTTACCCAGCACAGGAGACCAGTCACTTTCGAAGGTGAGGAGGCCCCCGTAGATGTGCTGCAGTGGCTTGGCCGGATAGACGCCTCCGGCGTGGGGAATCGGTAGGCTGGTGCGGTGGAGACACCGCACGCTGGCGACCTTGTCTTGGGCGTATTTCACGTGCGTGGCATTGATTGCCTGTTTCGCCTCAAATACCCCGTAGACGCTTTCGGCGGGAATGATTGTCTGGCCTTCGAACTTGAAGATGAACGGGGAGTACTGCCGGTCGAACACGACGACATCGATCTGATCGCTGAACGCGCCGTTGCTGTCTACAATGTGAGCCTTGGCAGCCTGATAGCGCTGTGGCAGATAATCCGACAGCAGCTTGACCCATACCTCCTCGCCCGCGTCACCCTTGGTTCCAGGATGACCGAACGACTTGCGCACGCGCTCAAGCCGCTGCTGGATGTCCTCATGCAGGCCCGCGAGGAGAGTCGACAAGTCCCACGTAGTCATGCTGGGTCATCCTTGAAGGGAGGAGTAGGTACCAGAGACCTCGCCATTTCCAATGCCCGCCCAGGCTTCACTGCGGCGTTGGGATAGGCATCCAGCACGATGTTGGGAAGAAACCGCTGGGTCAGGTCAGAAAAGGTCACCCCGTAATCTCGGCCTCCTTGAGGCCCGGTTGCCGCGACGACCTCTGTGACTTCCCGCTTGGAGAAACCGAGCCTCTCTAGGGCAGTGTCGAGAACGGCGTGGCGCTGGGATTCATCCGGCCGCCGGAAAGTCAGGATGTCCGCTGCGCGACGACGGACGGCGGGATCCAGCGCCCCTAGGCGATTGGTGCACATGATGACCGCACAAGGTGCACGGCTGTTGGTTATACGGTCAACGCCCCGGATAAACGCGTTTACGCCCGCGCGGTCTTCATGGTGCATCTGTGAGGCTTCCCGGGACTGGGCAATGGCATCGGCCTCATCCACTAGGAGAATGATCGCTCCGCTCGCCGCCCCTCCATCATTCTTTAGGTGGCGCGCTTCCGCGATCGTGTGATCGAAGGCGGTCGACAGAAGTTGCGTCATTTCTCCGACGCGGCCCTGGCCTCGGGTAGACAAACTCAATGGAAATAGCGTGACATCGATTTTTTGCTGGCGGGCCACCACATCGCCGATTGTCTCGGCGAGCTCGGACTTCCCGGACCCAACGTCGCCAGCAAGCACGACTAGCGGTGGGCGGTGCAGCACCCCTTGGAGAAGTGCGGTGGCCGTGCCGCGATGATACTTGTCCGCCCACTGCTGAAGACTGGCAGGGTTGACGAGGAGGCCAAGGATCTTGGCGAGGCGGGCTTTCTGGTCGTCCAGCCCGACGAGCCGACCAAGACGATCACGTGCATCGACATCCGGGAAGGTGGCCCGGCGCTCGAAGAGTGCATCGAGTTCATGACGAGCACTCATCAGTAGCTCCGAATGCTGGAACGGCTCAGCGAGCGGCCCCCGGCGGTATAGGTACGATCATCCATCATGTATCCCGTGATTCCCGGCGTAGGGGCATCGGTTCGGACGAAAGGTAAAGTAGCGCGGAAAATGACTCTCAAGGGTTCCCCGAGGTTGTTCCACGTATGCGTGTAGGTCATGTAGCTGTAGAACTCTGCGCCGCTGATATCTGCACCTGGGCGGATGCGGCCTGGATCATCGTCAATGGAAGCCATACCAGCGAGATCCCGCGCAGTGTACCTCAGCGTCGGCTCGGTCCAATTGTTGTTCCGCCAGAACCCGTAAGTCACCGTGTCGACGTAGCCGGCCTTTAGCATCTTCGCGATTTCGTCCTCATAGCTCGCGATGCCTACGTCGCTGGGAGCGTTGTAAAAGCGCTGCATGCGCTTCAGGTCTGCAGCGACTTTGCTCGCCAGGTACTCGGCGTGGGTGATGGTAAAGCTCGTACTTTGGGTCAACGTACTAGTCGTCATCGTAGCTTGGTCCAATTGCTCAGGCTTGAAAGGTCGGCCCGAAAATTTTTTGCCAGTAGTACACGGTCTGACCCTTGGTGGTAGCGTAAAGAGCAGCATCAATGGCGTCGCCTGCGTCGAGTGCTGCGTTCACGATGGCGCTCGCGTGGGCGTCGCTGTACAGCTTGCTTGCGTTGTTCTTGGCGTTGACGGGATCGATGATCTGGACCCGGTCGTTGAAGGTTCCCACAGTATTTACCGGGTAGTAGTCGCCGAACGTGATTCGCTTTCGCAAGTCACTTTTCGCGATGTAACTGAAAAAATGCTGCAGGGCTTCAGGGTAGTCGGAAAAGGACACACCCTGATCGGAAAGATGGGCGAGAACAAGTTCGACCATGAAGGACTTGAAGCGGAATTCCTTCTGACCTTGCTTAACGTGGCGGACCCAGTACTTCACCAGGCGCGTGACTTGGGCGAAGTGGTCGGGGTGCAGCGCCTTCCTCTTGTTGATGAACTCGATGTGGCACGGAATGTTGGTGAGTAAGAGCGACCCGTCGTCCTGACTAACGAGGTTGCCGAACCAGTTCGGATCCCCATCGTAGAGAATCGGCACCACATCAACGTCGAGACCGGAACCCTTGAAGGAGACCGTAACACTATAGGTCTGCGGCTTTACCTGGTCGGGGCTGAAGTTCGGGTAAGCCTTACGCAGGCGTTCAGCCAAATACCCCAAGAGGGTTTTTACGTCCTTGGGCGCATCAGCTCCGCTGATGTAGCACGCGACGTCAATATCGTTCAAGGCGCGAAGGGCTGTGCCTTTGGCGAGGCTGCCGGAAAGCATGATCTTCTTCAGCGTGAAGTCAGGATGCTCTCTGAGGTAGCCTTCAAGACGCTCGCGAAGTCCGCGCGCTTGGGCGCGGTACTCCTGCGCCTTGTCCTTGGGTAGGTTGACCCTCTCTTGGGCGAAGCGGACGATTTCCGCGTGACCGACATGCGTTTTGGCCATATCGTCTTCCAGATATGTTCAACGCATTATGCGCCCACTAGTAGCTCATGACGTGAGCTACTATAAGTAATTGAATAATAATAACTTAATGTAATTAAGGGCCGAGTTTAGCGTGCGTCTAAACCCGGATAGTTTATTGATTCCCAGGCCTGTTTATGAAGCCCGCAGCAAATCAACGCGAGGAATTGGGGGTGACCGGTGGGTAAAGTTGGAGCGCGTCCGTCAACGATTTCTGTACACGAGAACGAAGCTCAGCTGGCTGAAGAACTTCGATGTCAGAACCATGGCGAAGAATGTCCATGATTAGCTCTGGATCACGGCTGTAAGGTATCTCAAGAATATAGAAGCCAGCGCTATCAAAGTAACTTTTTTGTTTTGGATGCCACTCTTCGTTTACTACCCAACGAGCGCTACTTGGAGAAAACCGAAGTTTTGCCCAATTCACTTCCTTGCCCGTGAATATTCCATAGCCGCTTTGGACATATGCGTCGAGTACAGTGTCTGGAATATCTCGTGCTTTTTGCGGTTTGAGCGTTACTGTCTCAACAGCATCAAGTGCAAAACTACGAAGATCATTCCGAAGGTGACACCAGGCATCTACGTACCAGTTATCTCGGTAGTGGACTAAGCGCTGTGGAGAAATGTCACGTTCGGTGTGCTGGTTCGCGGTTCGATTAAAGTGCCGTATGTGTAGACATCGGCGCTTCAGCAATGCTGTGGCAACAAGTTCAAAGTATTTGGATTTAACTTCCTTCCGCCCCATTCGAAGGATTCGAATACGTTTTTCTATCTCCTTAGGGGAATTGTCGAGACTTCCGAGAATTGCATTTAGGCGGACTTGTAACGGTTTTATATGGGGAGACAAGACGCCGGGTTGTAGGTCTTTTAGTAAATGCTCCATCGTAAGTAATGCATAAACCTCCGGCGATGAAAACCATAGGCCGGGGAGTTCATATTTTGGGCCATGGCGGGGCGATTGATCGAAACAGTAGCCGCGATTCGCGCGGTCCCAAATAATTGGGGCATTGAACCGATCTCGCATATATACGAGATCACGCTTTAATGTTGCAGGAGATACGCCTCCAAGTTCCTCGCAGAGTTCAGAAAATGAAACGGTTCTCCGCTCATGGAGCAGATGCTCAATTTTGTAAAAACGTTCGGTACGATCCATCAGAGGAATTAGATATCTATGTAGACTCACTTTTATTGCTGAGGCCCCGAATGCCATCGACAACTACACCGGTGGCTAAGCAGTCGTCCTCGTTGTAATCCAGAATTCTTTGTTTAATCGCTGGATCCCCCGACTCGACCCAGCGGTGATACCACTCAATGGATGCGGTACCAGAGGGATGGGTATCACGCCATTGAAAGCCGAGGTGTTGGGCTAGCGTCTTTATGGACCGATCATATGTCGGCCATTCTGTAGCTTTCACAACTACGTCGTATAAAAGATCCACCATCGCCGGAAGCGCGAACAAGGTTTCCACGTCGGCCACCGAGCAAACGCCTGGATATTTTTCTGCCAACCTCTTGTATGCCGTTCGTTCATACTTCGAATAGTAGTAGACAGTTGAGTCCTGGACCCGAAGGTTCAGGTATTCCCAGCCGTGGCGGAACACGGCCTCCTCTTGCGAGGGGTCGGTGTTTTCAGTGAAAAATGGAATGAATTTAGCGGTAGTCGGCTGACCATGAAGGCGCTCAACGAACCCGTGCAGATACACCACATCCCGCATGGGGTCGGCCTCGATATCGAAATAGACTTCTTTGGAGGCTATAGGAAGGTGCACGACACCTTTTAAGTAGGCTGTTGCTCCGGGAGTGACGAGCAGCTTGGCTCTGTCATGGAATTTGAACAGCATATCCGGTCCGATTCCGGCAAAGACAGTCTTCTTGCCTCGAATTAGATCACCAGGTTTGGTTGCTGCAAGGGCATCGACAGTGGGTACAGTTTGGATCATCGTATCGCGCTTCGATCTTCCCAGTTCGGCAATCAAGGTTAAGTCACCTCGCGCAACAAGTTCCTGCCTGCAATGCGAATACCAATGGCACAGTTTGCACTCAGCGCATAACGCCCCAAGCGTTGGCTGGTTTTGCCCAAGAATCGCACGGACTTCAGCCAACGCTTTTATATAACTATCCCACCAGGTTTCGGTATTCCTGATGCCTTGGGGTTCTGTCAGGACGTATGGAACGCGGTCGCCATGGCGATCGATGACGAATGCTTCTCGGGTCCCATCGCCAAGCTCAAGCTGATCGAGGATAAAAACGTAGTGTGCTAGCTGATAGGCGTAGTGCTTCTTAAGCTTCCCATCGCTGTCATCACCCTCGAAACCGGATCCGGATTTGATGTCGCCAGGTATGTAGCCGCCATTGCGAAGTTGGAGCAGATCAGGTTCACCTATCAAGTCACCAGATGTCAGACGACCGCCATAGATAAGCGGATCATGCCTTTGCATTGCCGCTAGCGTTTCGCGTTCCCTGTCCGCTATTGGAACCTGCTTTACGTCGGTAGTGATACCAAGGGAAGCAACGATATTAGCCTCGTGATCTACCCCTTGTTCCCAAAGCAACTGGAGGAATGGGTTGGGCTCATCGCGCCGTGACTGATCCCCGAAGGCATCCAAGGCAATTCGATGCGAGCATTGGACGAAATCGTAGAGTTGGCTTGCTGAAATCATCCCGTCTCCAGGGACAGACTTGAGGTGTATCGACAGCCCCGACCTTGATGAACTACTCTCGAAAACGAGCTAAAAGGGGCAGAGTTGAAATATCTTCCATGTGAAATATTTTGGCTCTACGCCTTTTTCAGAGTATTGGGATGATAGCTACACCACCTTTGTGGGTTCGCTATTAAACTTAATATGCGGATTTCTATGTCCCAGTAATATCAACGCATGTGGTCCACATTCTTCGCCCCCAATCGCATACTGTACTCAAGAGGCAACTCAGCTTCTGGGACAAAGGGGCATTCAGGCATCCTGCCGTAATGGAGCTTTAATGCTCTAAGCAGGGCTGGAATATCTCCAATCCAGGCTTTCCTAGAAACGACGTCAGTATTTTTGTCGTTTAGAGTTTGTAAAACAAACTGCACCAATGTCGGGGAAAGTGTAGCGCCTGTTCTCATCATTAGGCGTAAGGTTCTTTCAACCATACCTAATGGATTAGGATTGTTTGGTAACACGACGTCCAAGTAACGCTTATGCAGGACGTCAATATAGTCGGGTCGAAGTGTCAGCTTTTTCGATTCCAAGGAATAGAGTGCCGCATCCCAGTTGAAAAACGTTGTTCTAATTAGGTCTTCTAATCGAGAGGCGTGAACATGGCCTCGCGTCACGGCCCACGTCCGTTTATAGGGCCACACATCTACCTGCCAACTATCAATTCTTAACCGATAACCTCCGAAAGCGGTCATCCGATATTCATGTCGTCTTAACGCTATTTCAATAGCGCGATGATCCTCAATGTCGATTACGAGGTCTATGTCCGATCTAAATTTTTCGACGCCGAAAAGTGCGATGTCACGAATTGCTCCACCGAAAATAACAACATCGCCAATTGACCGAAGAGAGCTCAGTGCGTTGCCCAATTCCCTGCTGGAGGTAGTTGCGTCTTTTACGAAATTACCTAAGCGTTGCTTAATTGCACGCTCACTTTTCGCAACGCCCGACTTAGACATATTTTCGAATTCCAGCGCAAAAACTTACTGCAAAACTGTCCGTCATTCCTGAAACCATATCGGTCATTAGTTGAAGCTCTCTATAGCGGCGGCTCATCTTATTACTCTTATCAGTCGCTACGCGCTTATAGTTTTCGGAAATCCTGCTCACAATATAGTTGTTTAGGGGGTGAGACCTAGGTGAATCGATGTTTTCAGCACCTTTTTCGCTTATTGCGCGCCACAAATAGTCCATAAGTTCTTGAATAACATTGTAACCAGTGAGCTCGACTTCGAGTACAGCGCGATTTTTGTACGCATGTTGCTTATCAAACGATTTCAATGCCTTGCAAAATTCTTTGGCTGCGCTCGTCATCAAAAGATCATCACTAAACGTCCCCTGAAGTAGCTTTGACTGATGCTTAAGGAAACAATCAGAGGCCGCATTGATCATTGCCCCAATCGCAAACACTCTAAACCTTTGCATAGATACATCGTTTAGCTCCGCCGGTGTTAGGACTTCGCGCCGATATTGATTGTGCTTATCTTCGGCATCCTTGCAAATCTTGTTTGTAAAAGAATCTACGCCTTTAGTCGTATGCTTTAGAAAGGCCATCAAGTCTGAGAAGGATGCAAGTCCCTTCTTTACAGCGTCTTCAGCGTCGAGGACTGAGTAAGCAATATCGTCACACGCTTCCATGACGTATGTAAGCGGATGTCTCTGTCCCGGTTTGATGCCTGTCTGCTTCCAAATATCTTGGACTAAACCCACTTCAGATTGGAAAAAACCATGTTTCTTACATCCCGCTTTTTGTGAGCGGGGATCAACCGCATTAGACGGAACGGTGTATTTCATGAGTGCAGCCAGAGTTCCATAAGTAAGGTCTAGCCCATAGTTGTCATTTATTAGCTGAAGCTTAGTTACCAAACGCAGTGTTTGTGCGTTGCCTTCGAACTTGAGGAAGTCTTCTTTCTCTGCAAGAGTAAGTCCTTTGAGAACTTTCTTATTTGTTTGAAACCATTTTTGAATCGCTTTCTCTCCTTGGTGACCAAAGGGCGGGTTTCCAAGGTCGTGAGCGAGCCCTATGGCTGCAAGCATCGCCGGAATATTTCTCTTGCTATCCTTTACATCGGCTGCTAATCCTCTAACAAATAGTAGCGTTACCCCTATACTGCGGGCCAAATTAGATACCTCATGTGAATGAGTTAAACGATTGCGTACGCTATCGTTTCTCTCCAAGGGGAAAACCTGTGTCTTGTCACCAAGTCGACGAACAGGCGTTGAAAACAAGACACGATCGTGATCCCGCTCCGTTTCCGTGCGCGTTTCATGCGAACTACCTACTCTTCGCTTTTGTTTCGCAGACTCGCGCTGCACCCGCTTGCGACGATTGGAGTTCAGTAAATTCTTCCAACTAAGCATGTCTGCTCTCCCTTTCTGTTTCTAATGTTCACTATATTCTTGTAAGAAAAGCATGTGCCTAATTGCAGTCTACGCTACCTCACGCGCCAAGCGCTCCACGGACGGAGGCGGAAGGATGACCACCCCGCCTGCTTCGCAGGCACCCCTCCATAAGGAAAGGAGGGGAGTCGAATCACGACTCACGAATCACGACTCACGCCGTTCCTGGTAAGGGATGAAGGTTGAGGGACGGGGGGCGCTCAGATAAAGCGACTCAGGTACTACGTCTCAGGTACTACGTCTCAG